>NZ_JBHYTK010000095.1:10978-31085 GCF_042749255.1 Streptomyces sp. NPDC059524
CCCGAAAGCCGCTGCCAACCCACATGGGCGGGTTTCACCCCCCCCCGCCTAAACCATGGGGGCACGGGGGCCGCCCCCCCCCCCCCGCCCCCGTTCTCCATCGGACGTCCACACGGTTGTCCATCCCGTCCAGCCACGGACGGGTGATCCTTCCAGGGAGGCGCATGACTGTCTCCCTCGCGCCACTACACTGCTGAATTATTCGCGTCGGGCCCACAGCGTCGTGCGTCTTCCACGCGGCCATGCACCCACCCCTCCATCGCCTGCGGCCGTCGGGACGGCCGTCCGCATTGGGACTTGTGAGGACTCACGTGAGCACTGCTGCCAACGGCAAACCCGTCGTACTCATCGCTGAAGAGCTGTCGCCCGCCACCGTCGACGCCCTGGGCCCCGACTTCGAGATCCGCACGTGCAACGGCGCGGACCGTGCCGAGCTGCTGCCGGCCATCGCCGACGTCGACGCGATCCTGGTCCGCTCCGCCACCAAGGTGGACGCCGAGGCCATCGCCGCCGCCCGCAAGCTCAAGGTCGTCGCCCGCGCCGGTGTCGGCCTGGACAACGTGGACGTGTCCGCCGCCACCAAGGCCGGCGTCATGGTCGTCAACGCCCCTACGTCCAACATCGTGACGGCCGCCGAGCTGGCCTGCGGCCTGCTCATCGCGACCGCGCGCAACATCCCGCAGGCGAACGCGGCGCTCAAGAACGGCGAGTGGAAGCGCAGCAAGTACACCGGTGTCGAGCTGGCCGAGAAGACCCTCGGTGTCGTCGGTCTCGGCCGTATCGGCGCCCTGGTCGCCCAGCGCATGAGCGCCTTCGGCATGAAGGTCGTCGCCTACGACCCGTACGTGCAGCCCGCGCGGGCCGCGCAGATGGGAGTCAAGGTCCTCTCCCTGGACGAGCTGCTCGAGGTCTCCGACTTCATCACCGTGCACCTGCCCAAGACCCCGGAGACGCTCGGTCTCATCGGTGACGAGGCGCTGCACAAGGTCAAGCCGAGCGTGCGCATCGTGAACGCGGCGCGGGGCGGGATCGTCGACGAGGAGGCGCTGTACTCGGCGCTCAAGGAGGGCCGCGTCGCGGGCGCGGGCCTGGACGTGTACGCGAAGGAGCCCTGCACGGACTCCCCGCTGTTCCAGTTCGACCAGGTCGTGTGCACCCCGCACCTGGGCGCCTCGACCGACGAGGCGCAGGAGAAGGCCGGCATCGCCGTGGCCCGCTCGGTGCGTCTGGCGCTGGCCGGCGAGCTCGTGCCCGACGCGGTGAACGTGCAGGGCGGTGTCATCGCCGAGGACGTCAAGCCGGGTCTGCCGCTCGCCGAGAAGCTCGGCCGGATCTTCACCGCGCTGGCGGGCGAGGTCGCGGCGCGTCTCGACGTCGAGGTGTACGGCGAGATCACCCAGCACGACGTGAAGGTGCTCGAACTGTCCGCGCTCAAGGGCGTGTTCGAGGATGTCGTCGACGAGACGGTGTCGTACGTGAACGCGCCGCTGTTCGCGCAGGAGCGCGGGGTCGAGGTCCGTCTGACGACCTCCTCCGAGTCGCCCGACCACCGCAACGTGGTGACGGTGCGCGGCACCCTCGGCGACGGCCAGGAGATCGCGGTCTCCGGCACGCTGGCCGGTCCGAAGCACCTCCAGAAGATCGTCGCCGTCGGCGAGTACGACGTGGACCTGGCGCTCGCCGAGCACATGGTCGTCCTGCGCTACGAGGACCGTCCGGGTGTCGTCGGCACCGTCGGCCGCGTCCTCGGTGAGGCGGGGATCAACATCGCGGGCATGCAGGTCGCCCGTGCCGACGTGGGCGGCGAGGCGCTGGCCGTCCTGACCGTCGACGACACGGTGGCCCCGGCCGTGCTGAACGAGCTGGCCTCGGAGATCGGCGCGACCTCGGCCCGCGCGGTCAACCTCTCGGAGTAGTCCCGGCAAGCCCGCAAGGGCGGCTGTCCCGTACGTGTCGCGTACGGGGCGGCCGCCCTTCGGCGTTTCCCGGGGCTTTCGCGCCCGGGTCAGCAGACCGGCTCCGCGGCGCTCTCCTGCCGCGGCTCCTGCTCCCGCTCCGGCTCCTGGCCACGGGTCCGCAGCAGGGTGAAGGCGAGGCAGGCGCCGGCGAGGAGGACGGCGATCGCCGTGTACGAGGCCCAGGCCATGCCGTCCACGAAGGCGGCGCGGGCGGCGTCGGCCAGACCGGGGACGGCGACCGCCTCGCCCAGGGTCTGCGGGGCGCCCGCCGGCAGGCCCGCCTGGAAGGCCGCGGTGCCGACCGAGCCGAGGACCGCCATGCCGAGCGCGCCGCCGAACTCCTGTCCGGTCTCCAGGAGTGAGCCCGCCGTGCCGGCTTTGTCCGCCGGGGTGGCGCTCAGGGCCAGGTCGGTGACGATCGAGGCGACCGAGACCACGCCGCACCCGAGGACGCCGGCGCCGGCGAGGACGAGGAGCAGGGAGTCGGTCCCGGCCTGCGACAACAGGGCGAACCCGGCCGCGGCGAGCAGGAATCCGCCCCCGATCACGTACCGCTTCTCGGTCTTCTGGGCGAGGGCGGCCACGGCCGGGGCGAAGCCGCCGATGACCAGCGACGGGGCGAGGGACCAGAGGGCGGCCTCGAGCGGGGCGCGGCCGAGGACCGACTGCAGGTACTGCGTGGTGAAGAACGCGGAGCCCATCATCGCGAACATGACCAGGGTGTTGAGCGCGATGCCCGTGGTGAAGGTCCGCCGGGCGAACAGGGCGCGGCTGATCATGGCGTGCGGGACGGTCCGCTGGCGATGGACGAACAGGATGCCGAAGACCAGGCCGGCCGCGAGGAACAGCAGATGGCGGGGCTCGAAGCCGTCGGCGGCGATCTTCTTCAGTCCGTAGACGGCCGGGAGCACGGTCGCCATGGACAGCGGGACGGACAGCAGGTCGAAGCGGGACGGGGCCTCGGGGTCGCGGCTCTCCGGGAGGAGCAGCGGGCCGACCACCAGGAGCAGCACCATCGCGGGCACGTTGACCAGGAAGACCGAGCCCCACCAGAAGTGCTCCAGCATCACCCCGGACATGACCGAGCCGAGGGCGATGCCGCCGGCCATCGCGCCGGACCAGATGCCGATGGCCTTGGCGCGCTGGGCCTCGTCGGTGAACAGGGAGCGGACGAGGCCGAGCGTCGAGGGCATGAGGGTCGCGCCGCCGATGCCGAGCAGCGCGCGGGCCGCGATCAAGGCCTCGGCGCTGGGTGCGTAGGCGGCGAGGACGGAGGCGGCGCCGAACGCGGCGGCCCCGATGAGGAGCAGCTTGCGGCGGCCGATGCGGTCGCCGAGCGAGCCCATGGTGAGCAGCAGACCGGCCAGTACGAAGCCGTAGATGTCGAAGATCCACAGCTGCTGGGTGGCGGTGGTGTGCAGTTCCTGGCTGATCTCGGGGATCGCGAAGTACAGGACGGAGACGTCCATCGAGACCAGGAGCAGCGGGAGCAGGAGGACGGAGAAGGCGGCCCAGGGATTGGCCGGGGAGGCTGCGGCGCGTCGCCGCGGGGTCTTGGTCGTCATGGGAAGAACGCTAGCGCCGTTCTATACGCTTGTCTATGACGAGCGTCTAAAACAGATGTCCATGACGCTTGTCTCGTACAGTTGTCGTAGACGGATGTCTAGATAGGGTGGCCGGCATGGGACACAAGGAAGATCTGCTCGACGGCGCCAAGCGCTGCCTGCGGGAGAAGGGGTTCGCGCGGACCACGGCGCGCGACATCGTCAAGGAGTCCGGGGCCAACCTCGCGTCGATCGGCTACCACTACGGCTCGAAGGACGCGCTGCTCGCGCAGGCCTACATCGCGCTGGTGGAGGACCACTCCGACGCCTTCGACGGCGCCGGCGTGCTGACCGCGCCCGACGGCTCGCTGGAGCGTTTCCAGGAAGTGTGGACGAACGTCACCGAGGCCATGGGGAAGCCCGGTTCGATCTGGCACCTGGGCATGGAGCTCGTGGTGATCGGCGACAAGATGCCGGCCGTGCGCGATTTCGTCGCGCAGGCGCAGCGCGAGGGCGGCCGGGGCGTCATCCCCATGTTCCAGGGCGGCGAGGAGCCGCCCGTCGACGACCCGAGCGTCGACACCCTGGGCAAGCTCTACATGTGTCTGATGAGCGGCCTCATCGCCCAGTACATGCTCGACCCGGACACCGCCCCGACCCCCGCAGAACTCACCGAGGGCATGCGCCGCCTGATCGCCGGGACCCGTCCGTCACAGGCGTGAGGCCTTCAGTCCCATGTGGAGGAGCAGCCGGTCCTCGCCCTCGTCGAGGTCGAGGCCGGTGAGCTGCTCCACCCGGGAGAGGCGGTAGTAGAGGGTCTGGCGGTGGATGCCGAGGGCCGCCGCCGCGCGGCCCGCCTGGCCGGCGCAGTCGAGAAAGACCTCGGCGGTGTGGGCCAGCTGGCGGTGCGCCGGGGTCAGGAGCGGAGCCAGGACCGGGTCGTGCGCCGTCTCCGCGGGCAGCGCGGTCAGCAGCCGGTACGGGCCGATCGCCGCCCACCGGGCGTCCGGGCCGAGCCGCGGATCGGCCAGCGCCGTGCGGGCCGCCGCCGTCGCCTCCTGCCAGGCCGCCGCCAGCTCCGCGAGATCCGTGCGCGGCGCGCCGATCCCGGCCGCGACCCGCGCCCCGCCGGCCCGCGCCCGCAGCTTCGCCGCCGCCGTCAGCGCCGGGGTCAGCACCTCCGAGGAACGCAGCCGCACGAGAAGGGCGAGGCACTGGCCGGTCGCACCCCAGGGGACGGTGCACAGGGCGTCGGCGGCGGGGATCGTACGGACCGACGGCGCGTCGTCCGGGTCGGCCGAGGGCCACGGCGCCACGCAGACCACCGTGTGCAGGCCGTCCGCGCGCGAGCCCAGCGCCGTACGCAGAGCCGCCACCGCCATGTCCCGCTGCCAGCCCCGCTCCGCCGTCAGCACGGAGTGGAACTCGCGCGTCAGATCGGCGCCCGCCTGCGCCTCGTCGGCCAGCTCCGCGCCGATCCGGCCGGCCACCTCCATCGCCGCGTCGAGCTGCTCCGGCGTCGGGCCCGGATCGTCGTCGAGCAGCCACACGTAGCCGAGCACGATGCCCCGGTGGCGCACGGGGAGGCAGATACGGCCGCGGTAGACCCCGGCCTCCGGGGTCGCCGGGATACGGACCGGCTCCGTCGCGCGGGCGATGCCGAAGCCCTCGAACCAGGCGCGGACGGCGGGCGTCGAGCCCCGGGTGAGGATCGAGCGGGTGCGGACCGGGTCCAGCGCCGAGGCGTCGAAGTCGCTGTCGTCGCCGCTGACCTGCGTACCGAACGCGATCAGCCGGAAGTCCCGGTTCTCTAGGGTCGCCGGGGCGCCGAGCAGCGCCGAGATCTCGTCGACCAGTTCCTGGTAATCGCCCTTCACCCCGTCATTCTCACCCACCCCGGGCGCCCCTTCATACAGATGTCTGAGGTGGCGGCCACAGATGCGTGACAGCTGTCGATGGCACAGGATCGGAGGGATCCTTAGATTTCACGGTGGTTCTCCGTGCCGTTCCTGTTTCGTCACGCTTTGCTGCGTTACGACGGAAGAGACGGTGCTTTCTCAACTCATGCTCCGTGGAGGTGCCCCGTGCTGGCTCCCTTGATCCTCGCCGCGTCGCGCAGCGACAAGATGCGTTCCTTCGTGTCGGCGGCGCCGGGCACCAAGCAGGTCGTCGACCGGTTCATCGCCGGTGAGACCGTCGACGACGTCGTGCCCGTGATCGAGGACGCCGCCGCGAAGGGCCTCGAGGTCACCCTCGACGTCGTCGGTGAGGACATCACCACCGTCGAGCAGGCCTACGCCGCCCGCGACGCCTACCTCGAGCTCATCGAGCGCCTCAAGGACCTCGGCCTCGGCACCAAGGCCGAGATGTCCGTGAAGCTGTCCATGTTCGGCCAGGCGCTGGAGGGCGGCCACGAACTGGCCCTCGCCAACGTCCGCCCGGTCGTCGAGGCCGCCGCCGCCATCGGCACCACCGTCACCCTGGACGCCGAGGACCACACCACCCTCGACTCGATGTTCGCCATCCACGAGGAGCTGCGGAAGGACTTCCCGCAGACCGGCTGCGTCATCCAGGCCTACCTCTTCCGCACCGAGGACGACGCCCGCCGCCTGGCCGCCGCCGGCAGCCGCGTCCGCATCGTCAAGGGCGCCTACAAGGAGCCCGCCGAGGTCGCGTACCAGGACAAGGCCGAGATCGACAAGGCGTACGTCCGCATCACGCGCATCCTCATGGAGGGTGACGGGTACCCGATGATCGGGTCCCACGACCCGCGTCTCATCTCCATCGCGCAGGAGCTCGCCCGGCGCGCCGGCCGCAAGCTCGACGAGTACGAGTTCCAGATGCTGTACGGCATCCGCAGCGACGAGCACCTGAGGCTCGCCGCCGAGGGCCACCGGATGCGCGTCTACACCGCGTTCGGCACCGACTGGTACGGCTACTTCATGCGCCGCCTCGCCGAGAAGCCCGCCAACCTGCTCTTCTTCGGCCGCTCGATCCTCACCAAGAACTGAGCCCGGCCCCCGCCCCACCCGGAACCTCCCGATGACTCCCCGCAACCCCCGAAGGAGAAACGGAACCATGACCCTGGACGCCGTGACCCAGGTCCCCGCCCCGGTGAACGAGCCGGTGCACGGTTACGCCCCCGGCTCCCCGGAGCGCGCCCGCCTGGAGGCCAAGCTCAAGGAGCTGGCCGACAACCCGATCGAGCTGCCCTGCACCATCGGCGGTGTGCGTCGGATGGGTGGCGGCGAGCGCTTCGACGTCGTGCAGCCGCACAACCACAAGGCCGTCATCGGCACCTACGCCAACGCCACCACGCAGGACGCCCAGGACGCGATCGACGCCGCCCTGGCCGCCGCCCCCGCCTGGCGCGCGATGGCCTTCGACGACCGCGCCGCGATCATCCTGCGCGCCGCCGAGCTGCTCTCCACGACGTGGCGCGAGACGCTGGCCGCCTCCACGATGCTCGGCCAGTCGAAGACCGCCCAGCAGGCCGAGATCGACACCCCGTGCGAGCTCGTCGACTTCTGGCGCTTCAACGTCCACTACGCCCGCAACCTGCTCGCCGAGCAGCCGCCGGCGAACTCCACCGGCGTGTGGAACCGCATGGACCACCGCCCGCTGGAGGGCTTCGTCTACGCGATCACGCCGTTCAACTTCACGGCCATCGCGGGCAACCTGCCCACCGCCCCCGCCCTCATGGGCAACGTGGTGGTCTGGAAGCCGTCCCCGACGCAGACCCACGCGGCCGTCCTCCTCCTCCAGCTCCTGGAAGAGGCGGGCCTGCCCAAGGGCGTCATCAACCTGGTGACCGGCGACGGCCTCGCCGTCTCCGAGGTGGCCCTGAACCACCGCGACCTCGCGGGCATCCACTTCACCGGCTCGACCAAGACCTTCCAGCACCTGTGGAAGACGGTCGGCACGAACATCGACAAGTACCGCACCTACCCGCGGCTCGTCGGTGAGACCGGCGGCAAGGACTTCGTCGTCGCCCACCCGAGCGCCGACCGCGCCGTCCTCAAGACGGCCCTGACCCGCGGCTCCTTCGAGTTCCAGGGCCAGAAGTGCTCCGCCACCTCGCGCGCCTACGTCCCGGCCTCCATCTGGAACTCCGGTTTCAAGGAGGAGTTCGCGGCCGAGGTCGACGGCATCAAGATGGGTGACGTCACCGACCTGTCGAACTTCATCGGTGCCCTCATCGACGAGCGTGCCTTCGCCAAGAACAAGGCCGCGATCGACCGCGCCAAGGCCGACGACTCCTGCACGATCGTCGCGGGCGGCACCTACGACGACTCCGTCGGCTACTTCGTGCGCCCGACCGTCGTCGAGTGCTCCGACCCGGCCAACGAGGTCTTCACCACCGAGTACTTCGGCCCGTTCCTCGCCGTCCACGTCTACGAGGACGACAAGTACGAGGAGATGCTGGACCAGATGGAGTCGGTGTCCGACTACGCCCTCACGGGCTCGGTCATCGCCAACGACCGCGCCGCCGCGGCGGCCACGATGGAGAAGCTCCGCTACGCCGCGGGCAACTTCTACATCAACGACAAGTCGACCGGTGCCGTCGTCGGCCAGCAGCCCTTCGGCGGCGGCCGCGCCTCCGGCACCAACGACAAGGCCGGCGCCCCGCAGAACCTGATGCGCTGGACGCTGACCCGCGCCATCAAGGAGACGCTGGTCCCGCCGACGGACTACACGTACCCGCACATGGGCTGACGCCCGGCCCCGGCCGGGCGGCCCCTCCGCCGCCCGTCCCCGGACCCCCGCCCCCGGCCGTGGACCCCACCCTGGCCGGGGGCGGTGTCGTACCGTCCTCCGGCTCCTCAGAACGAGAAGTGCTTGGCCATGGCCAGGCCGAGCGCGGCGGCCCTGCCGTACGTGTCGCGCAGCCCGGTGACGTGGGACTCGAACGCCGAACGGATCTCGTCCTCGGGCCGTCCCCACCGCTCGGCGACCGCCGCACCGCCGGCCTCCCACAACCGCTCGAACGAGCTGGACGCGAGAAAGGCGGCGGCCGCCCGTACGCCATCGGGGTCCAGTACGACGAAGGGTGGCTCGGGGCTCCCCGCCGGCGGATGCACGGGGGCGCCGCCGAAGATCACCAGCTCACCCGCCTCGTCCGGCGACGCCGCCTTGCACAGCGTGTCGATCTGGAAGAAGTCCTTGTGGATCAGGTCCTCGATCTCGTCCGTCGGGAACCCCCGGTCGTACGCCGCGGCGAACAGCTCCGCCAACGCGTCGAAGTCCTGGGGTGGTTGCTCCACGACGACCGCCTTGAGATGCATGTGAAAGCCCATGCGCGGAAGCTAGCCCCTCCCACTGACAGTGGGTTCCATGGTCCACTTCGGGCATGACCACGGAACTGACGGGGGCCGACGCGCGCCACCTCCACTGGGACGGCTGCTTCAACGTGCGGGACCTGGGAGGGCTCGGAGGTGTGGCGCGCGGGGCGCTGGTGCGGGCCGACGGGCTCGACCGGCTGAGCGCCGACGGATGGCGGGCGCTGGTGGGGCACGGGGTGCGGACCGTCGTCGACCTGCGCAACCCCGACGAGTACGGGGTCGACGCGGCCGCGCGGCCGGACGGGGTACGGACCGTGCGGGTGCCGGTCGACGGAATCGAGGACCGGGAGTTCTGGGACCGGTGGTGGGGCGGCTGGGAGTTCGGGACGCCCGTGTACTACCGGCCGTTCCTGGAGCGGTTCCCCGGGCGGATCGCGGCCGTCGCGCGGGCCGTGGCCTCGGCGGCGCCCGGGGGCGTCGCCTTCCACTGCTCCGCCGGGCGGGACCGGACCGGGATCGTGTCGATCGTGCTGCTGTCGCTGGCCGGGGCGAGCCCCGAGGAGATCGCCGCGGACTACGAGTCGAGCCTGCCGCGGGTCGCCGCCATGAATGCCGCGCGGGGCCGCGAGGACGACGGGCCGGAGCTGGCCGCGGGGCTCGCCGCAGCCGGGACCACGGCGTACGAGGCCGCGCTCGACGTGGCGCGCGGGTTCGACGCGGAAGGGTATCTGCGCGGCGCGGGACTGAGCGAGGAGGAGGTCGCGGCGCTGCGGCGGCGGATCTCGGGGGAGGGCTAGAGGCGGCTGCCGGCCGGGGCGGTCAGGCAGTTCAGGAGGCAGGTGGCCAGGTCCTCCGGGAGCAGGGGGCCCGGTCCGGGGCCGGGGGCCGGGGTGACGTAGACGTCGTCGTAGGCCGGGTCGAGCAGCGGGGTCGAACCCGTGTCGGCCTCGGGGGAGAGGGTGATCAGCTTGACGTTCTCCGTCGTCTTCGGCAGATGGCCGCGCCGCGTCAGGTACTCGGCCTCCTCGGCGGAGGGCTCCGTGCTGTTCACCGCGTAGTGGAAGCGCGTCTCGGGGTGCAGCCCCTCCTCCTCCATCCGCAGCAGGGCGTGGCGCGCGGCGAGGGCGCCCCTGCCGACGCCGCCGACCGTCAGCGGCTCGGCGCCGGCGCGGGTGCGGAGTGCGTGGCCGACGGCCTGCCGGACCGGCCCGGAGAGCTGGTCGAGGGGGCCGTCCCCGTCGGCGTAGCCGATCAGGCAGACGTCGAAGCCCCGCCCGTGCGCGTGCTCCAGGAAGGAGAACGCGGGGTGGTCGAGGCTCCGCTCCAGTGCGGTGACGTCCGTGGGGCCGGGGCCCGGCTCGGCGGCGAGAAGCAGGGGCCGGACGAGTCCGTCGTGCCCGGCCGACGGCAGCACGCGCAGGGTGCCGAGGTCGAGGGCGACGTCGTAGGGCTGGGCCGGGGCCATGCGGGGTCCTCTCGGGAAGACGAAGGCGTGCGGGGGGCGCTCACGGTGATCCGGGCGCCCCCTTGATCGTCTCGTGCGCCCGCACCGGACCTGATCACGACGGCGTGCGTGGCCGAAACGCGTCGGTGCTTCGCGGTGGTCAGGACGTCGGAACCGGCCTCTTCTCGCCCACGGTTGGCGCGATCACGTTCGTCCGTTCGGGTGTCGGCGCTCCCGCGACGCCCCTACGACCAGCCCCTCACGATCATCGTCAGGCCCGCCGCGAACCCGCCGCCGAGCAGCACGAGGTACGTCCCGTAACGGCGCCGGTGCCGGTGCGCGAGGAAGCCGAACGCGCCGAAGGCGAGGCCGACCGCGAGCGTCCGGGTGCCCCGGGCGCGGGCCGCCGCCGCGAGGAAGTCGCCGGGCGGCACGTCCGCGCGCCCCGCTTCCTTCGCGTACACCTTGAACGGGACGCCGTTCCAGGGCTGGTGGCGTACGGCGCTCGCTCCCTCCACGGCGAGTTCGTGCCGTACCTCGGCGCGCATCCGGTCCGTCGTCAGCGGTGCGGGCAACTCGACGCCGGACGCGGCCAGTTGGAGCGCGAGCACGCCGCCGGCGAGGCTGCCCGCGAGGGCGGCCAGGGACAGCTTCAGGGCCCGGCGCGGCACGGCGACGCAGACCGCGCCGAGCAGCAGCTCCGGCATCAGCGGCCAGCTCAGCGCCTCCGCGAGGGCCCACGCGAAGGCGAGCGCCAGGCCGTGCCGCGACCCCGCGACCCGGGCGATCCGCTTGCGGACGGGGGAGTCGGCGAGCGGTTCGGCGACCGTACGGTCGTGCAGCGCGGCCACCGCGTCGCGGGCCGCCTCCGGAGTCGTGGACGGCGCCAGCGGCTCGCCGATCCGGACCCGGACCAGCGCCGGGCGCAGCCGGCCGTGCTTCGGCAGCAGCCGCCCGGTCCCGGCGATGCCCACCGGCACGACGGGCACGCCCGCGTGCTCGGCCAGCACGAGGGCGCCCTTGTGGAACGCGCCGAGCGCCCCGTCCCGGCCCCGCGTCCCCTCGGGGAACAGCACGACCGCGCCGCCCGCCCGCAGTGCGGGCACGTGCGCGAGCAGATCGTCCATGCCGCCGCCGGAGCGCCGCACCGGGAACCCGGCCGCGAGCCGCCGGCAGATCCGGGCCCGGTACCGCGAGGCGAACCAGTAGTCGGCCGCCGCGCCGATCGCGGGGGAGTGCCGGGCGTCGAGCGCGGCGAGCAGCGCGGCCGTGTCGGCGTGCGAGGTGTGATTGGCGACGACGACGCACCCGCCGCGCGGCAGCCGCCCGCGCGTCTCGACGCCCCCGGTGAGCGTGAGCACCCCACGCCACAGCCCCCGCCGCAGCCGCGCGGCGAACCCGCCAGGAGCGCGGAGCCCCGCGCGAGCGCCGCCGCGCCCCTGCCCGACCGCGCCCGATGCGGTGGCCCGCACGCCGGGCGCGGCCCCGGCCCGTTCGTCGTTCCCGTTCATCCCGCGACCCCCGTCGCCGTCACGATCCGCGGCGCCGGACGCCGCCGCGGTGGTCCGTACGCGCTCGGCGCCGGTCACAGTGCCACCCCCGTCACCATCACGAACAACAGAGCGAACAGGAGGGAGTCGACGCGGTCCAAGAGGCCGCCGAAGCCGGGGAGCCAGGTGCCCGCGTCCTTCACGCCCGCCTCGCGCTTGACCATCGACTCGACCAGATCGCCGAGCACCGCGCCCGCGAGGACCGCCGCCCAGAGGAGGACGGAGAAGGCGCCGAGCGCGGCCAGGGCGGCGGCCGTCGCCGCGGCCGCGCCCACCACGCCCGCCCACGTCTTGTTGGGGGAGAGCGCCGACAACGGACGGGCGAGCGGTCCGACACGGCCCAGCGCCGTGCCCCCGCACCACGCCCCGACGTCCCCGAACGCGACCGCGATGCCCACCGCGAGCGCCGTACCCGGACTCAGCAGGACGAGGCCCGCGAGGGCCACCGGGATCCAGACGAGCCCGAAGAGCGTGCGGCTCGCCCGGGTGAACCCGGTGGCGGCGTCCCCCTTCAGCACCGCCACCGCCACCGCCGCGAGCAGCAGCACCCCCGCCAGACGCAGCGCGTCCGCCCCCGGCGCCGCCCACGCGAGCGCGGGGAGCGCCACCGCCGCCACCCCGAGCACGCCCCGCTCACCGCGCCCGAGCCCGGCCATCCGCGCGTACTCCGCGACCGCGACGACCCCCAGCCCGGCCGCCAGCGCGAACGCCCCGCCCCGCCCCAGGAACAGCGCCCCCAGGAACAACGGCGCGGCCAGCGCCCAGGTCCGCCAGCGGCGCCGCAGCTCGGCCCGCATCCGGACCCGCGCGGGCAGCGCGGCGACGGCCACGCCCCCGGCCCCGAGCACCCCGCCGACGACCGGAAGGGCCCGCGCCGCCACCTCGCCGGCGAGGAACGCGACGCTCATCGCCCGGCCTCCGCCGCGCCCAGCTCCCGCCACAGCCACCGCAGCCGGACCAGCGCCGTGACGGCCGAACCCGCCGCCAGGACCGCGAGCACCGGCACGTACCAGCCGGACGCCGCCGCGATCACGACCAGCAGACAGCGCTCCGTCTTGCCGACCGGCCCGCCGTTGCGGCGCGGGGCGCCCGCCGCGGCCCCCGCGAGCGCCACCCAGGACGGCAGCGTCGCCGCGAGAGCGGCCGTCGCGACCAGCCACAGCGGGGCCACCGCCAGGAAACCGGCGAGCACCGCGAGGTCCGCGGCCCGGTCGCCGAGCTCGTTGAGCAGGGCTCCGCGCCGCGTCGTACGGCCCGTGTCACGGGCCAGCGCGCCGTCCAGGTTGGCGAACGCGAGCCGCGCCGCCAGCAGCAGCGCCACCGGCAGCGCCGCGAGCGGCGCCGGCAGCAGCGCGAGAGCCGCGCCCGCCACACCGCCGCTCAGCACACCGGCCCAGGTCAGCGTGTCCGGCGAGACGCCGCGCGCGGCGCAGCCGGCCCGCACACCGGCGAGCCGGGCCGCGTACCAGGGCTTCAGGGAGTAGAGGCCGTTCATGACGTCGACTCTGCCGCCGGGCCCGCGCGCCCGGATCGGCCCGAGTACTCACCTCGTACTCAACCCACCGCCCTGAGTACCGCGTTCTCCCGCCCCGGACGCACCCCGCGCCCCGGCCGCCTCACTCCGCGCGGCGGACGATGATCTTCCCGAGGTTCTCGCCGCGCAGCATGCCGAGGAACGCGTCGACGATCCGCTCGAACCCGTCGACCACCGTCTCGTCGAGCCCCATCCGGCCGCTCTGCAGATGCGGCACCGCGAACGCGTACAACTCCTCCTGCGCGTCCCGGTGGTCGGCCACGAGGAACCCCTCGATGCGCAGGCTCTTCTCCACCACGTCGGCGTGGTCGAACGCGACCGGCGCCGGCCGCCCCGCCGTGTCGTACTGCCCGACCGTGCCGATCCGCACGACCCGCCCGCGCCTGCGCAGCGCGCCGATCGCGGCGCCGAGGTGCTCCCCGCCCACGTTGTCGACGAACAGGTCGATGCCGGCCGGCGCCGCCTTGGCCAGCTGGTCCGCGACCGGGCCGCCCGTACGGTAGTTGAAGACCTCGTCGTAGCCGGCGTGCTCGGTCAGGTACGCCGCCTTCGCGTCCGAGCCCGCGCTGCCCACGATCCGCCCGGCCCCCATCAGACGGGCGAGCCGGCCCGTCGCGGTGCCGACCCCGCCCGCCGCCGCGGACACGAACACGTCCTGCCCCGGCCGCAGTTCCGCGATCCGCGTCAGCCCGACGTACGCGGTCAGGCCGGTGCCGCCGAGGATGCTCAGGTGCGCGGAGAGCGGCACCCCCGCGAAGTCCGGCACCGGCGTCGCCTCCTCGGGGCGGACGACCGAGTGCGTGCGCCAGCCCTTGCGGTGGAAGACGATCGCGCCCTCGACCAGCCCCGGCGCGCGCGACGCGAGCACCCGGCCGAGCGTCCGGCCCTCCAGCGGCGTGTTCAGCTCGAACGAGCCGTACGGGTTCTCGTCCATCATTTCCCGGTGGTACGGGTCCACCGACCAGTAGAGGTTCTCCACGACGGCGGTGCCGGGCTCCGGGGCGGGCACGGGCGACTCGACGAAGCGGAAGTGGCCGGGGCGGGCGGGGCCGTTCGGACGGGCGATCTGCTGCACGGTGAGTGCGGTCTCGGTCATGCCGTGACCGTAGGAGAGGAATGCGCCCGCCGGGCAGGGGGTTGGGCTCATACATCGGCAGGTTCCATGAGCGGCTCTCATGGAACCGCATGAATGCCGCGGCACGGAAGAACAGGTGAACCCGTACGTGACCCGGTCCCGCGACCTCGCCCCCCACGAACTCCGCGTCCTCGTGGCCGTCGCCGACGAGGGCGGCTTCGGCGCCGCCGCGGCCACGCTCGGCCTCACCCAGTCCGCCGTCTCCCACTCGGTGCGCGGCAGCGAGGGCAAGCTCGGCGCGGTCCTCTTCGAGCGCGGCCGCGGTGGCGCCCGCACGACCGAGGCCGGCGCCCGCGTCGTCGGCCACGCCCGCCGCGTCCTGCGCCTGCTCGCGCTCATGGCCGAAGAGGCGCGCACCGGGCCCGGCGAGATCCGCGGCCCGCTGCGCATCGCCGCCTTCCGCAGCGCGGCCCTGCACCTGCTGCCGCCCGCCCTCACGGCGCTCGCGGCCAGGCACCCGGACCTCGAACCGGAGGTCCGTGTCGTACGGGACATCGGCGCGGGCACGGCCGGCGAGGTCGCTGAGGGCCGCGCCGACCTGGCCATCGCCACCCTAGGCGGCAGCGCCGCGCTGCCCGCCGGGCTGGTGTCCGGCGCGCTCGTCGAGGAGCGGTACGCCCTCGTCCACCCGGCGGCCCACCCCGAACCGCGCACGCTGCCGCTCGTCGACTGGACGGAGAACTGCGGCTCGTACACCCGCGACTGGTGGGCGGCCCAGGACTGGATCCCGCGCGCCACGGTCCGCGCGGAGGACGACGGCACGGTGCTCTCCATGGTCGGCACCGGGCTCGGCATGGCGATCATGCCGGAGCTCGCGCTGCGCGGAGGGGTCCCGGACGGGGTGCGGATCACCGACCTCGGACCGGACCGTCCGGTGCGCTCCGTGGGCTACGTCACCACCGCCGAACTGGCCGGGACCGGGCCGGTACGGGCGTTGATCCGTGAGCTCAGAGTGCTCTCGCGGGACAGGTGAGGCGCCGCCCGTCTCAGATAGTAGGAAGTCCGAGTAATTGTGGAGACAGAAACGGAGTCCTGTCCTAGCTTTGTAGAAGCCGAACGTCTCGCTTACCTGGCGAGGGCGGTAGAGAGCCGGAGCACCGGATCAGGCAACCCCTGACGCTCCCGTTCCCCGCCCCTTCCGGCGCCTCGAAATCCAATCCCCCTTGTTCCGTGGATTCTCAAGGAGTCGATCCCTCATGGCCACTGCGACGCCCGTCCGCCGCCGAGTCCGCCACGTCTCTCCGTCGACCGAAGCCGACCGCCAGACCGCCAAGATCGCCGCCGCCGCTCTCCAGCGCGCCCTCGACCGTCGTGACAACGGCGGCGAGACGGGGCACTGAGCCCCCGCGCCTCATCAGCAGCCCTGGCACCTCGTCAGGAAGAGCCGCGTCTCACCTCGAAGCTGTCGATGCGCCTGCCGTCCGTGGCCAGCGCCGCGACCTTCATCCGGCCCCGCGTCACCTCCACCGCGAGGAACGAGTAGCCGGTGTAGCGCACCCGGGACCAGCCCACGGTCTCGGGTGAGGGCTCACGCGACCTGGTCCAGTGGAAGGTCGTGACCGCGTCGCGGTCCCGCACCCGGCCTTCGTGACTGTCCGGGACGCCGGGCCCGAAACCGTAGAGGTCCTTGCCGGCGCCGCCCGCGGTGACGTACACGATGCCGTCGCGCGTCGGATCCGTCGACGTGCCGACCGGCACCGGCTTGCCGACCTCGCCGCCCCTGAGGGCGTCGGTGCGCTCGTAGACGTGGTTGTGCCCGTTGATCACCAGGTCGACCCGGTGTTTGTCGAACAGCGGCACCCACGCGTCGCGGACCCCGCCGTCCGAGGCGTGCCGCGACGTCGAGTAGGCGCAGTGGTGGAAGAACACCACGACGAACTCCACGTCCGCGCGCGCCCGCAGCTCCCTCAGCCGCCGGTCGAGCCAGGCCGTCTGCTTCCCGTCCGTGCAGCCCCGGTTGGCCGGGATCTCGTACGAGACGTCGTTCGCGTCCAGGGCGACCACGCCCACGTTCCCGTACACGAACGAGTAGACGCCGGGCGCCTCGCGCGGGTCCGGGCCGTTGTCCGGCAGCGTCCAGCGGGCGCTCTGCCCGCCGTAGCCGTTCGGCGAGTACCAGGCCTCCATGTCGTGGTTGCCGGTCGTCACCATCCACGGCACCGACTTCGCGACGGTCTCCGTCTGCGCGAGGAACTGGTCCCACACGCGCGCGTCGTACGTGTCCGTCTCCTTGCCGTGCCCGGTGTCGTCCGCGTAGCAGAGGTCGCCCGCGTGCAGGTGGAACGCCGGATCCTGGCCCAGGATCAGCTGGTCGTTGCCGAGCGCGTCGTAGCCGACGCCCTGGTCGCCGAAGGCCGTGAAGACGAACGGGGCCGGGGTCGCGGGCGCCGTGCGGAAGGTGCCGAGGGTGCCCAGGCGCTCCGCCGACGCCGGGTCGAACCCGTCGTGGCCGACGCCGTAGTAGTACGTCGTGCCGGGGCGCAGCCCGTCGAGCGCCGCGTGCAGATACAACTGCTCCACCGCAGGGAGCTTCTTCGAGAGGGCCGGCGTGTGCAGCGCCCGCACCTCCGCCTCGATGCGGTGGCTCAGCTCCCACGGCCTGAGGCCCACCCGCACGAACGGCCGCCGCACCGCGAACGGCACCTGCCAGGAGATCCGCATCTGCGTGCGCGGATCGGCGCCGAACGCGAGATGCCGGCCGAACGGGGCCACCAGCGCCCCGTCGACCCGTACCGCGGCGGCGGCCGGGCGGGGCGCCGCGAGCGCCGGACCCGTCGCACCGTCACCGAGCAGCACCGCGCCGGAGGCCGCGGCCGCCGCCCCGGCGAGCACGCGCCGCCTGCCCAGCCGCTCGCGCAGATACGCGTGCTGCTCCGGCATGCTCATCCGGCGCGCGAGCGGCTCGGGGATGCCGACGTCGGGAGTGTCCATACGGGTGAACTTCCCAGCGGCACCCCACGCCTGACGGACCCCTGGGTGAACAGCGGACGACCGGTGGGTGCCGGGTCGCGGAGGGGGTCGCTCCAGTCTTCCGGGGCTGTCCGCATCGTGGACAGGGCGTGTCATTCCATGGGACCCGGAGTACGGTCGGACCATGTCTCGCAGCATCAATCTCGCAGTGATCCCCGGTGACGGCATCGGCCAGGAGGTCGTGGCCCAGGGACTCAAGGTCCTCTCCGCCGTCCTCCCGCAGGATGTGAAGCTGGAGACCGAGGAGTACGACTTCGGCGCCAAGCGCTACCACGCGACCGGTGAGACCCTCACCGAGGCCGACCTCGACTCCCTCAAGAAGCACGACGCCATCCTGCTCGGCGCCATCGGCGACCCGAGCGTGCCGTCCGGCGTCCTGGAGCGCGGCTTCCTGCTCAAGCTCCGCTTCGCCTTCGACCACCACGTGAACCTGCGCCCGTCGAAGCTGCTCCCCGGCGTCTCCACCCCGCTCGCGGGCCAGCCGGAGATCGACTTCGTCGTCGTCCGCGAGGGCACCGAGGGCCCGTACACGGGCAACGGCGGCACGATCCGCAAGGGCACCGAGCACGAGGTCGCCACCGAGGTCTCCGTCAACACCGCCTTCGGTGTCGAGCGCGTGGTCCGGGACGCCTTCGCCCGCGCCCAGGCCCGCCCCCGCAAGAAGCTCACGCTGGTCCACAAGAACAACGTGCTGACCTTCGCGGGCCACCTGTGGACGAACGTCTTCAACAAGGTGGCGCAGGAGTTCCCCGAGGTCACCACCGACTACATCCACGTCGACGCCGCGACGATCTACCTCGTCACCGACCCGGCCCGCTTCGACGTGATCGTCACCGATAACCTCTTCGGCGACATCATCACCGACCTCGCCGCGGCCGTCTCCGGCGGCATCGGCGTCGCGGCCTCCGGGAACATCAACCCGAGCCGCGAGTTCCCGTCCATGTTCGAGCCCGTCCACGGCTCGGCCCCGGACATCGCCGGCCAGGGCAAGGCCGACCCCACGGCCACCGTCCTGTCCGTCGCGCTCCTCCTGCGTCACCTCGGCTACGAGTCCGAGGCCGAGCGCATCGAGACCGCCGTCTCCGCCGACCTCGGCGAGCGCGGCGACTCCGTTCGCTCCACCGAGCAGATCGGCGACGCGCTCGCCGCGCGAGTAGCCGGCTGACCCGGCGCTCCACCACGTAAGAGAAGCGGCCCGGGGGCCGTCCGCGCCCCGCCGCGGGGCGGTTACCGGCCCCCGGGGGGCCCAAACGCCCCCGGCCCCGCCCCCCCCCCCCCCCCCCGCCCCCCGACCAGCACACCCCTCCGCGCGCGATAATCGAACGCGGGCCGCGGTGTACGTGAATGCTCGGACGTCCTAGTACAAGCAGTGCAGGCGTGAGCGCGGTCCGTCACAACCAACGGTGAAGGACACGCATCATGACGACGCCCACGATCGAGCTCAAGCCCTCCTCGACCCCGCTGTCCGCCGCGGAGCGCGAGGCGATCCTGGCCAACCCGGGATTCGGCCGCCACTTCACCGACCACATGGTCACCATCAAGTGGACCGAGGGTCGCGGCTGGCACGACGGGCAGCTCGTGCCCTACGGCCCGCTCTCCCTCGACCCCGCGACGAACGTCCTGCACTACGCCCAGGAGATCTTCGAGGGCCTCAAGGCCTACCGCCAGCCCGACGGCACCGTCGCCACGTTCCGCCCCGACATGAACGCCAAGCGCTTCCAGCACTCCGCCTGGCGCCTCGGCATGCCGGAGCTGCCCGTCGAGACCTTCGTCGAGGCCTGCGACGCGCTCGTCCAGCAGGACCGTGACTGGGTCCCGGCGCACGGCGGCGAGGAGTCCCTCTACCTGCGCCCGTTCATGATCGCGACCGAGGTCGGGCTCGGCGTGAAGCCGGGCAACGAGTACCTGTTCATCGTCATCGCCTCGCCCGCCGGCGCGTACTTCTCCGGCGGCGTCAAGCCCGTCTCCATCTGGCTCTCCGAGGACCGCGTCCGCGCCGTCCCCGGCGGCGTCGGCGACGCCAAGACCGGCGGCAACTACGCGGCGTCCCTGCTCGCGCAGGCCGAGGCCGCGGCCAAGGGCTGCGACCAGGTCGCCTACCTCGACGCCGTCGAGCACAAGTGGGTCGAGGAGCTGGGCGGCATGAACCTGTACTTCGTGTACGGCAACAAGATCGTCACTCCCACCCTGACCGGCTCGCTGCTCGCCGGTGTCACCCGCGACTCCCTGCTCCAGGTCGCCCGCGACCTCGGCTACGAGTCGGAGGAGGGCCGCGTCTCGATCGACCAGTGGCAGGCCGACACCGAGTCCGGCGCCCTCACCGAGGTCTTCGCGTGCGGTACGGCCGCGGTCATCACGCCGGTCGGCACGGTGAAGCGGGCCAGTGCCGAGTGGACGCAGTCCGGTGGTGAGGCGGGCGAGGTCACGATGCGGCTCCGTGAGGCGCTGCTGGACATCCAGCGCGGCAAGACGGCGGACCAGCACGGCTGGATGCACAAGCTGGGCTGACCCGTCCGTTCCGACTCCGGGCCGTACCTCCCGTCACGGGGGGTGCGGCCCTTCGTCGTACCCGGTCTGCCGGCCGGTGGGGGCTGATCGCGCAGTTCCCCGCGCCCCTGAAATGCAGGCGCTGCGCGCCGCATTTCCCCGATCAAGGTGCGGGGTGCCTTTCATCTGGGGAAGGCGCGGCG
>NZ_JBHYTK010000096.1:0-30796 GCF_042749255.1 Streptomyces sp. NPDC059524
CATGACGAAGACGGCGGTGTGACCGAGGCCGCTGAAGACCGCGGCGACCAGCATCGGGGCCGCGAAGTTGAAGATGCGGGACAGGGCGTTGGCCAGGCCCGAGCCCAGGGCCCGTACCCGGGTGGGAAAGACCTCGGCGGAGTACACCTGGAGGAAGGGCACGGACGCCTGGAACAGCAGGCTGACCAGACATCCCAGGACGAGGACCGGTACCGGCGAGCGGACCAGGCCGAACAGCAGCAGCGTCACCGCGATCAGGATGCCGAGGGCGAGCTGGGTACGGCGCCGGTCCCAGCGGTCGATGACCGGGATGGCCAGGACGGCGCCGATGGGTGCGGCGGTCGCCAGGCACGCGGAGAGCAGCAGCGTGTCGTCCAGGTCCAGGCCGGATTCCGCGAGGAAGGTGGGGGTCCAGGTGGTGAAGGCGGAGTAGGCGAACAGTCCGGTCACCCACATCGTGGCGACCACGGTGAACCGGCGGCGGTTGGGCGGGGCGAGCAGCTCCACGAAACGGACGCGTGAGGCGGCGTGTCGCGGGGCGAGCCCGGTCGCCGGGGCGGCATCGCTCTCCAACTCTGGTGGTTGGACTCCGCAACTCCGTTCGATGGAGCGGACGATCTCCTCGGCCTGTGTCTCCTCGCCGCGGCTCAGCAGCCATCGTGGGCTTTCTGGCACCCAGCGGTGCACGAGGTGCGCGAAGACGGCGCCGAACAGGCCTAGGCCGAGGACCAGGCGCCAGCCCCACGTCCAGTGCGGTACGACGAGGTAGCCGGTCCAGGCCGCGACGGGGATGCCCAGCGCGCCGATGGCGACCTTCCACGTCTGCAGCCGTCCGCGCGCGGCGGCCGGCACGAACTCGCTGAGCACGACGATGGCGACAACCGCCATGGCCTGCGCGCCCAGGTGGGCGGTGAAGCGGGTGGCGATCAACTGCCAGGGGTTCTGCACGACGATGCACAGGGCGCTGCCCACGCAGTAGACGGTGACGCTGACGAGCATCGTGCGCCTGCGGCCGTATCGGTCGGCCAGGTAGCCCCCGAGAACTCCGCCGCCGAAGGCGCCGAGCTGGCTGATGCCGACGATCAGCGCCATCGTGGACAGGGACATGCCCCACTGCTCGCGCAGCGTGGGTGCGACGAATGCGAAGGCGTTGATCTCCACCCATTCGAACAGGATCATCCCGGCCAGCGCGAAGACCAGTCGGTGGTGGAAGGAACCGAGCGGGAGCCGGTCGAGCCGGCTTCCCAGCGCGAGGGAACCGTGTGTGCCGGTCATGGGGCATGACCTCCCTGGAGCAGTGGCAGAAGGCTGCGCGGGCGGGCCGGAGGAGCCCGGCCGGCCCGCGGGGTGAGGGGAGCGAAGGGGGCGAGGAAAAGGTGGGAACGGGAACGCGCGGCAGAGGGCCGGGACTGATTCAGATGACGCCGTCTGCCCGGAGGGCGACGATCTCCTGGTCGCTCAGGCCGAGCAGGCCCTGGTAGATCTCGGTGTTGTGCGCGCCGAGGGCGGGCCCGGTGGAGCGGATGCTGCCCGGCGTCCTGGAGAGCCGGGGCAGCGGCGCGGGCATCGACAGGTCGCCGAACTCCGGATCCGGTACGTCCACGAGGGTGCCCCGCTCCCGGTAGTGCGGGTCGGCGGCGATGTCGGCGATGTTCATCAGCGGAGAGGCCGGGATGTCCGCCTCGTTGAGGAGCTTGGCGAGGTCGTCGGCGGTGTGCTGAGCGACCCACTCGCCGATGATCCCGTAGAGGGCGTCCGCGTTCGCGGCCCGGGCGGCCCGGGTCGCGTACTGCTCGCTCTCGGCGAGTTCGGGCAGCCCCATCAGCCTGCTCAGGCGGCGGAAGAGCGCGTCGGTGCCGGCGTGGAGGGACACCCGGCGGCCGTCCGAGGTGGTGAAGTCACTGGCGGGAACGATCTGGGCGTTGCGGTTGCCGGCGCGCTCGCGGACCCGGCCGGTCGTCGCGTACGCGGCGAGCGCGTCCTCGGAGGCGCGGAACCCCGCTTCGTACAGGGCGAGATCGACGACCTGTCCGCCGCCGCCCGCGGTGTCACGGTGGTAGAGCGCGGTGACCACGGCGAACGCGCCGAGGTAGGCGGCCATGTAATCGATCGTCGAGTAGCCGCTGCGGACGGGGTCGCGATCGGCGTCACCGGTCACATAGGTCAGTCCGGCGAAGGCACTCGCGATGCGGTCGAAGGAGCCGCGGTCGCTGTAGGGGCCCGTGAGGCCGTAGCCCGTCACGTAGACGAGGACGGTGTCGGGGGCGAGTTCGCTGAGCCGGTCCGGGTCGAGTCCCCATGAACGCAGCGTCGGCGGGCGGTAGTTGGTGACGACCACGTCGAAACGCGGGATCAGGTCCCGGACGATCCGTCGCCCCTGCTCGGTACGCAGGTCGAGTGTGACCGATTTCTTGTTCCGGGCTTCCTGGGCCCAGTAGGCGGAGCGGGCCCCGGCCGCCGTTCCACGGGTGAAGTCGCCTCGTCCGGGTTCCTCCACCTTGACGACGTCGGCGCCGAAGTCGCCGAGGAAGGTGGCGGTGACCGGGGCGGCCAAGACGGTGGAGAGGTCGAGTACACGGATGCCCGCGAGAGGGAGTGTCGTCATGCGCACACGCTCAATTCACGATCTGTTATTAACGGAACGTTGTTATCGGGACCTTAGACTGGTCGCACTGGCGCAGCAAGGGGTGAACTCCGAGAAAATCGGGGGCGCTCACGAGCCGGAGCACAGGCGACACGGAATCGCCCCGCCGGGACCGCCAGGCTCCGTACGCACTACGGTGCGGGCGGACGCGGCAGGGGCGGGACACGGACAGAGAGCGAGGGCAGGCAGGCATGGGCGAACCGGGCAAGGCACGCAGGAGCAGGCGCAGCCGGCAGGAGACGGAGGCCGACCTGCTGGCCGCCGCCCGCCGGCTGCTCGACCGCGACGGAGTGCTCGCCGGCATCAACCTCCGGGAAGTGGCCGCCGAGGCAGGCGTCAACCACGGCCAGATCTACCAGTACTTCGGCACCCGCCAGGCCCTGCTGCGCGCCGCCGCCTCCGACCTGGTGGAGCGCCGGGTGGCGGAGGGCGACGGCCACTGGGACCTGCCGTTCTCCGAACGGCGGCAGGCCATGTTCCACTACCGTGTCGAGGAGCCCGAGGCGGTCAGACTGGAAGCCCTGCTGGCCCTCGACGGCGACGGCGACTTCAGCCCGCTGCCGCGCTTCGAGCAGACCCTGGAGAGCCTCGAGCGCGACATCCGCACCGGTGCGCTCCCGGCGGACGCCGACGCGGTGGCCGCGCACGTGGTGACGGCAGCGGCACAGATGGGTTACGCGATCTTCCGCGAGGCGTACGCCCGGGACACGGGCATCCCGCTGGCAGAGCTGGACGACCGCGTGAGCGCGGCGTACGCCCGCATGGTCACCGGTCTCGCTACGGCCCTGCCCCGGGACCGGGGCAGCGAAGAACGACAGGGTGAACAAGGCCTGCCCGAGGGGTCGCCCCCGGGAACATGACGGCCCGACGCGGACGAACCCGTGCCACCGACACCTGCGGACCTCTCGACGATCCCGGCCCGACGCAAGGATCGGTGCACCCCGGCCTTCCCGCAGCGAGCCCCGACCCCACAGCGGCGATCCGCGAAGACGCACTCGGCCGGTCGAGCCTCAGGCACAGCCTCGGCGCCGAACACACCGGAAGCCTCGAGCCGCAGACCACAACCGCACGCACCGACCTTGCCGCAGGACACATCCGCGCAAGGACCAGCACCGCCTCGCCCCCGCGGATCACCGCCCCTTCTCGGTCCCGGGTGACACGGGCGCCGTCGGAGGTGCGCGGTGCTCCGTCGTGACGGGCTCGGACGAAGCGGACAGGCTTACGGTGACGAGGGCTCCGCCCGACGGGCTGTCGGCCAGGCTCACCTGGCCGTCGTGGGCGGCGGCGATCATCGCGACGATCAGGAGGCCGAGCCCGTCGGCACGGCTGTCGGGGGTCGGCGGCGGCCCGGCGAGCACGGTGGGCGGGAAGCCCTGGCCCTGATCGTGCACGGACACGCGCACCAGGCCGTCCGCGCGCTCGGCACGGAGGGTGATGCGACCTGGACCCGACGGTCCGGAGTGGCGCAGGGCGTTGTCGAGGAGATTGTGCAGGATCTGGCGCAGGCGCACCGGATCGAGGCCGGCGGATATTTCGGGTCCGCCGTGGGGCTCCACTGTGATCGTCGCGTCGGCGGCGGTCGCGCGGGCGCGGAAGGCTTCGGCCGCGTCGGTGAGCAGCCTCGTGAGGGAGACGGGTTCGCGACGCAGCGGGAGTCGGCCCTGTCGGGTGCGGGCGAGGACGAGGATGTCCTCGGCGAGCCCGACGAGCCGGTCGGTCTCGGCGGCGGCGGAGCGTATGGCGGCTTCGAGTTCGGTGCGGTCGCGCGGTCGCGCCGTGGCGAGTTCGAGCTGGGCCCGCAGCAGGGCCAGCGGGGTGCGCAGTTCGTGTCCGGCCGTGTCGACGAAGCGGTGCTCGCGTTCCAACGCCTCCTGCAGGCGCGCGAGCATGGCGTTGAGGGTGTGTGCGAGACGGGCCAGTTCGTCCCCGGTGGGCGGGACGGTCAGGCGCCGTTCGGGCTCGGTCTCGGAGATCGCGGCGGCCTCCCGGCGGAGGCGCTCGACCGGTCGCAGGGCCGCGCCCGCCAACAGCCAGCCCGCGTACGAGGACGCCGCCAGGGCGAGCGGACCGCCGATGAGCAGGAGGAGCAGTAACCGGTCCAGGGCCTCCGCCCGGTCTCCGAGTGGCGCGCCGACGACGAGGACGGCAGACCGGGGCGCCGTCCCCGGCAGGCGGACGGGCAGGGCGAGCAGTCGCGCGGGGTCGTCGATGCCCACGACATGGCGGTTGAGGAAGACCGGTGTGGTGACGCTTCGGGTGAGGCTCGGCGGCAGCATCGGTGCGGCCGCGACAGCCGGGGTCGTCTCGATGACATCGCCGTGGGGCGTGAGGATCTGGCCGAACGACTCGTCGGGGTCGATGAGTCCGCGGCCCGCGTCCAGGCGTGTCTGTCCCTGCCGGGCCGTCGAGCTGACCGTGACCGCAGCCCGCGCGCGCAGGTCGAGGTCGACGGCGTGGGTCAGTTCGGTGCCCATCCGGGTGTAGAGGAAGGCGCCCAGCGCGGTCAGCACCAGCGCCATCGCCAGGCAGAAGGCGAGGGCCAGGCGGAGCCGGACGGGGAGCCTAGCCGACAGGGCGCGCATGATCCGCGCGGTCCTTGCGGTCGTCTCTCAGCCAGTAGCCGGCGCCCCTGGATGTGCGCAGGGACTGACGTCCGAAGGGCCGGTCGATCTTCTGCCGGAGGTATCCCACGTAGACCTCCACGACGTTCGAGTCCGCGTCGAAGGCGAAGTCCCATACGTGCTCGATGAGTTCGCCCTTGGACAGCACCTGTCCGGGGTGTCGCATCAGGCACTCCAGCAGGGCGAACTCCTTGGCCGTCAGGGTGATCGGAGTACCGTCGCGGGCCACGGAGCGGGTGGCGGGATCGAGGGCGAGGTCGCCGACGGTGAGCACGGCGGGCCGTTCGCGGGCGCCCCGGCGCATGAGCGCGCGCAGCCTGGACAGCAGTTCGGCGAGCGCGAAGGGCTTGCAGAGATAGTCATCCGCGCCCAGGTCCAGACCGCGCACCCGGTCCTCGACGGAGTCCCGCGCGGTGAGCAGGAGGACGGGCGCCCACCGGTCGGCGGCGCGGATCTCACGCAGCACGCCGAACCCGTCGGTGCCCGGCAGCATCACATCCAGGACGATGACGTCGTAGTCGGTCTCCCTGGCGTACCAGAGGCCGTTCTCGCCGGTGCCGGCCACGTCGACCGCGAAGCCGTTCTCCACCAGACAGCGCCGCAGCAGGTCCGCCATGGATGCTTCGTCCTCGACCACGAGAATCCGCATGGCGCCTCCTCCCGCAGGCCCTGCACGTCCCAGCCT
Organism: Streptomyces sp. NPDC059524; assembly: GCF_042749255.1. NCBI lineage: Bacteria > Bacillati > Actinomycetota > Actinomycetes > Kitasatosporales > Streptomycetaceae > Streptomyces > Streptomyces sp. NPDC059524. The sequence continues at coordinate 5,951 of NZ_JBHYTK010000096.1, forward strand.
AGTGCCGAAAGGTAAGGGGCGGCTGAGTCCATGGGACCGGATCCCGCGGTGACCGTTTCAGGGTCTCCTTAGCCACTCGCGAGCAGGCTCGAAGCCACCGTTCGACGAGGAGTCCCGATGATCGGCAAAGGCGTCACCCCCAGAGCACTGGTCCTCACCCTCACCGCGGGCTGCACGGCCGCGGTCGTAATGGCGGCCTGTTCCCCGGGGTCGGGGAGCTCGAGCCACCGATCCACGGCACCCACGACGACCAGCGTGGATCCCCGCGGCTTCTCGGCGACCGTCGACAATCCATGGTTCCCGCTGCCGCCCGGCCGGACGCTGGTCTACAGCGGCATCAAGGACGGCGCGACATCCACGGAGTACCTCACCGCCACCCACGAGACCGAGAAGATCACCGGCATTCCATGCCGTGTCGTCGAGGACCGCCTCTACACCGGTCGCACCCTCCGCGAGACCACGCGTGACTATTACGCCCAGGACGCCGCCGGAAACGTCTGGTACTTCGGTGAGGACACCGCCGAACTCGACGACCACGGAAACATGCTCTCCACCGAGGGCACCTGGCGCGCCGGCCGTGACGGCGCCCGTCCTGGTGTCTTCCTGCCCGCCCACCCCGTCCCCGGCGCCTCCGGACAGCAGGAGTACTACCCCGGCCAGGCCGAGGACCGCTTCCAGGTGCTGGACCTGACCTCCCGGGTCTCCGTCCCGTACAAGAACTTCACCGGCGCCCTGCGCACGAAGGAATGGACGCCGCTGGAGCCCGGCGTCGTGGACAACAAGTACTACGTGAAGGGTGTCGGCACGGTGAAGGAGGTCACCGTCAAGGGCGGCCCCTACGAGGAGAACGTGCTGACCGCGATCAAGGACGAGCACACGTCGGCCGGGCAGCACGACGTGCTCGGATCCGCGTGACCGCTCCGGCGCCGCCATCTCGTGCGGGACTGCTGCGGCTGGTCCACTACCCTGCGGCCCACCACGGTGTGCCGGAGCCGAACGGTACCGGCCCGGGACTGAAGGCCATGTGGGTTCAGGCGGCGCGGTAGCGGGCGGCGAGTTCGGGGCTCTGCGCGCCGAAGGCGGCGAGGTCGGCCTGGAAGGCCGCATCCAGCAGGCCGACGTCCTCGACTCCCGGGGCGCAGACCGTCTCGCCCAGCTCCAGTCCGCGCAGGCTTGCGGCGACGACCTCGTCGGCCGTCATGCGCGGCACCCCGCTCAGGTCCATGCCCTGCCGCGTGTGGAACTCGGTGGCCACCACGCCCGGGCACAAGACCTGCACGTGGACCCCCGTACCCGCGAGTTCTGCGCTGAGGATCTGGGACATCGCGACGAGGTACGCGAGGCTCCCGCCGTACACGGCGCGGCGGGGCATCTGGGATCGAGGGGCGGCACCGCTGAAGGCGATCATGCCGGAGACGTTGACGATCGTTCCTTCGCCGCGCTCCTGCATACCCACGACCGCGGCGCGCATGAGCATCGTGGGGGCGAGGACCTTGACGTTGACGAGTTCCGCGGCCTTGTCGGCGGGGAGCTCGGCGAGTGGCATGTAGTGGGCGACGCCGGCGTTGTTCACCAGCAGGGTCAGCGGCTCGGTCGCGCAGATCCCGGCGACCGCGTCGATGCCCTCGGCAGTGGACAGGTCGGCGGCGACAGTCCTGACCTCGACCTCGGGGTGCACGGCGGCGAACTCCTCCAGACGTTCCTGTCGCCGTCCGACGATCACCAGGTCGTGGCCGTCGGCGGCCAGCCGCTCGGCGAAGGCTCTGCCGATGCCGGAGGTGGCGCCGGTGACGAGTGCGAGCTTGTTCATGATGTGCTGTTCCTTTCGATTGCAGCCTCGGCCGCGGGAGGGCAGCTCTCGTCGAGACCGGTCACATCCGCGAGCTCCAGAACCAGCTCATCCGGACAACAAAGTCCTCGGCACGGCGGTTCGTCCTCATGTCCAAGGCTGGGCGTGACTCCTGCCGCCGGCCAGACGTCTGGTCTTCCTGGGACTGCCGGTACCAGGCAGGCCGGAAAGCCGGCAGGCACACTGGCACTCATGGGAAGCACGGAGTTCGGGCAGGCACTGCGCAGGTGGCGCGACCGGATCTCGCCGGAAGCTTCCGGGCTGCCCCTCGGCGGCAAACGGCGCGTCCACGGGCTCCGGCGCGAGGAGCTGTCCTTGCTGGCCGGGATCTCGGTGGACTACATCACCCGTCTCGAACAGGGCCGCGCCACCGCTCCGTCGGAGCAGGTCGTCGAGGCCCTGGCCAGGGCTCTGAGGCTGTCGGACGCGGAACGTGCGCACCTGTTCCGGCTGGGCGGCCTTCGGCCACCGGGGCCGCAGAACGTCCCCACCCGCATCACGCCGAGTGTGCAACGCGTACTGGAGCGGCTGGCCGGCACGCCCGTCGCGGTTTTCGACGCCACCTGGACGCTGCTGCTGGCCAACCAGCCCTACGCTGCCCTCATGGGCGATCCGTCGTCATGGCGCGGTCACCAACGCAACGGCGTGTGGCGCACCTTCCTCGGCCTGAGCGACCGGGTGCGCCAGACCCCGCAGTCACACCACGCCCTGCAGGCGGCGCTGGTCGCCGACCTGCGTGATGCCACGGCCCGCTACCCGGCCGACGAGCGGCTCCAGCGGTTGGTCGCGGACCTGTCCGCGCAGAGCGACCGGTTCGCCGAACTGTGGGAGACCGGCATCACCGGCCGCCACGAGGCAGCCGGCAAGACGATCGACCACCCGCACGTGGGCGCCGTCACCCTCGACTGCGACATCCTCACCGTCGCGGGCAGCGACCTGCGCATCATGGTCTACACAGCCGAGCCCGGCACCGACGCCGAGCGTCTCGCCCTGATCACCACCCTCGGCACCCGGTCACTCGCCGGCTGACAGCGCACGACGGCCAGGGCCTCACCGTCGTCGACCGGCCCGAGGCACCCGTGCTCAGTAGTAGGAGTTCATGAGCTCGGTGGCCCAGGCCGGCTGGGTGACCGGATGGCGCGGGGCGAACTCCACCAGGTACGGCTTGATGTCCAGGACGGGGGTGCCCGACAACGCGTCCAGGTCAGCGACATGCAGATTCAGACCGTCCACGGCGAGCAGTCGGCAACGGGAGACGCCGAGACGGTTCGGACGGTACGGCCCCCGGTGAGCGAAGACCCCCACGGGGTCGGCGCTCGGGTTCCCTCGTGGTGGGCGGGGGTCGGTCCGCACCTCGGCCGGATGGATCCGGTCGAAGACGAAGACGACCTCCAGGTGAGAGAAGTTCTCCAGGCCGAGCACCGCCGAGGCGGTGAAGCTCTCGTCATCCAGCCGGATCACGGCTCGGACGTCGTGCCAGTCGTCCTCGACCATCTCTCTGCGCCCGCCCACCACCCGGCCGACCGGTCGCAGGGTCATGGCGTCGTCGGCCATGGTGATCTCCACCTTTCAGTAGCGTTGCTAGGCGTCGCGTCGCAGTGTGAACCAGAAGGTCGGCATCGTGTTCGTGCCCGGTGTGACGTCGAGCAGTTCCCAACCGGTGAACCTGGTGCGGATCTCGTCGGCTGTGACGCCCGCCGCCCACGACGCGACCTCGGTCACCGGATTGCCGAGCGGCTCGGGGCCGTACCCGAACATCAGCAACCTTGCTCCGGGAGCGGCACGTCGGGTGAGTCCGGCGGCGTAGGCGTCGCGACGGTGCAGCGGGACCCCGCAGTAGCAGCTCAGGTCGAAGAACAGGTCGAAGGGGCCCGGCACGTCCAACTCGTCGAGGCGGGTGGCGTCTCCGTGCAGCAGCCGTACCGCCGCTCCCGCGGCCGCGGCCTTCTGCTTCGCCTGGTCGACGGCACGGTCGATGAGGTCGACAGCCGCCACCTCCCAGCCGTTCTGTGCGAGGTAGAGGGCATTGGTGCCCGTACCGCAGCCGAGTTCGAGGGCGCGGCCGGGCGGCAGCGCGCCGTGCCCCTCCACGAGGGCGACCAGTTCAGGTGGTGTCACTCCCGTGTCCCACGGCGGTTTCCCGGCTCGGTAGAAGCGCTCCAATGCCCGGTGGACGGACTCCTCCTCCGGGTCTCGTCGCGTTGACGCCCGGTCAGGGACGGGTTCCCGGATGGCGTTGGGCTGATCCATCGTCTCCTCCAAGAATCTAGAGTTGAACTCTAGTGACTGACTCTAGAGGTATACTCGCACCATGGATGGAGTCAAGCGGCCGGACAAGAGAGCCGAGCGCTCACGCCGCACCCGCGAGAAGATCGTCGAAGCGGCTCGCGAGCTGTTCGTCGCACAGGGGTACGGCGCGACGAGCCTTCAGGAGGTTGCGGACCGGGCAGGCGTGGCCGTCCAGACGGTGTACTTCGTCTTCCGCAACAAGCGCACGCTGTTCAAGGACGTCGTCGACACGTCCATCGCCGGGGACACCGAGCCGGTCGCCACGATGGATCGCGAGTGGTTTCGCGCCGCGTGCGCCGAGCGCACCGCGGCCGGGCAAGTGCGCGCGCACGTCCACGGCACCCGCGACATCCTGGGGAGGGTCGCGCCGATCCTGCCGCTCATCGCCGCCGCCGTGGCCACCGACCCGGAGATCGCCGCGCAATGGCCGGACGGCCCCGACCCGCGCCACACCGTCCAGTACGCGGCGGCCGAAGCCCTCGTCGCCAAGCCCGACATCCGTCCCGGCCTCTCCGTCGAGACCGCGGCGGACCTGCTGTTCGGTCTGCTCAGCCCTGAGCTCTACCTGATCTTCGTCCGCGATCGCGGCTGGCACCCGGACGCCTGGGAAGAGTGGGCCCGCACCACCTTGACCTCCCAACTCTGCGCCGCCCCCGACTGAACCGGCCGGACGTCACGATCACACCTCCCCTGCGGCCGGCAATCCCGGTGACCCACCCACTCGATCCGCCTTCCGCGGGCCGGTTGAGTGGCAGCAGCGACCCCTTCGGTGCCGCACCCAGGCCTGGCACCAGTGAGTGCACACAGCCGACTGCCGGCACCGTTGTTAGAACTCTGGTCAACTGCTGTACCTGTTGGTAACTTTCGGCGCTGTTACCGGCAGGTACACCCGCGATCCACGAGTCGAATCCGAGGTCCCCCATGCGCCGCACCGCGATCGGGTCACTGGCCACCGCAGTCGCAACCGTTCTGGCCGTCACCGCCCTTCCCGCCACCACCGCCGCGGCGGCCCCCTCGGCCTCGTCGGGACTCACCGCGTCGGACGACTCCTTCTACACCTACGACGGCAGCAAGCCCCTGGCCTCGTACGCACCGGGCGACGTGCTCAAGACGCGGACGCTGCAGTACCACGTGCTCGGCATCCCCACCCCTGTCCAGGCGACGCAGTTGCTGTTCCGCACCCAGGACGCGCAGGGCCGCCCGTCCGCCGGCGTCACCTCGATCGTGCGCAGTCCGAGCGGCGACGGGAGCAAGGCGGTCTCGTACCAGTCGTTCTACGACTCCCTCAACCCCGCCGACTCGCCGTCGCGCGCCATCGCCGGTGACGTCTCCCTCGGGGGCCTCATCCCCAACGGCGAATCGCTCCTGCTGGTGCCGCTGCTGCTGGCGGGCTACAACGTCGTCATCCCCGACAGCCAGGGCCAGACCGCGGACTTCGCCGCCGGCCCCGAGTACGGCACGAACACCCTGGACTCGATCCGGGCCGCCAGCCGGGCCCCGGAGACCGGACTCGACTCCCGCACCCGGGTCGGCCTGGCCGGCTATTCCGGCGGAGCCATCGCCACCCACTGGGCGGCCGTGCTCGCCCCGAGCTACGCACCCGACGTCAACCGGCGACTGGTCGGCTACGCGGAGGGCGGGCTGCTGGTCGACCCGGCACACAACCTCAGGTACATCGGCGGCAGTGCCGTCTGGGCCGGCGTCGCCCCCATGGCGGTCATCGGGGCCGCCCGCGCGTACGACATCGACTTCACGCCCTACCTCAACAGTTACGGACGCGAGGTCTTCGACAAGCTCGAGCACGCCTCGATCGTCAACGCCCTGGGCCAGTATCCGGGTCTGACGTGGAAGAAGATGGTGAAGCCTCAGTACGCCGACCCGAACTCCGTGCCGGCGTTCGTCGAGGCCGTGAACAAGCTCAACCTCGGCTCGGCCGCGACTCCGACGATCCCCGGATACATCGCACAGGGCAACGGCGGCGTCTTCGAGGGGACCCTCAGCAATCTGCCGGGCATCGGGCGGGGCGACGGCGTGATGGTCGCCGGGGACGTGCGCTCGCTCGCACGGCAGTACTGCGACAAGGGCAGTGCGGCCGTCAAGTACCGGCAGTACGACCTGCTCAGCCACGTCGGCGCCGCCGTGCCGTGGGCGCCGACCGCACTGACCTGGCTCAACGACAGGTTCGCCGGCAAGACGGCTCCCTCGGACTGCGGCCGGATCCCCGCGGGCAACTCGCTCGCGCCGGAGGTGCCGACCGGCTCCTGATCCCGGGCTGCCGCGCGCAGGGCGGGCTCGGACATCGCCTCCGTCATGCCGGAGCATGGCGCCGCCCGACGCCCGCCCACTCATCAATTCAGGCACATGTCAAGGATGTGACATGTCATTGGCTCCGTTCAGGTTCAGCAGCAGCGTTTGTCCACCGGTTTGGACTCTCGTCCACTTGTTGTGATTCATGACAGAGCGTCACAGCCTGCGGTGAGTGGACAGCATGGAGCGTGACGTGAACGGGTGCCATGATCCTGCCTTGGCGAATGAAGTGGTGACGCGGGAGGGTGAGTGGAGCGCCACACAGCCGATCAGCTCCGGGTGATGTCGTTCGAGGAGCACGTGCGGGCTCGTCCGGCCATGTACTTCCGTGTCGAGCGGGACAGCGCGGAGCTGCCGACGGAGGTGCTTCAGCGGGTGGTGTGGGACGCGATGCACCACCGTGACGGCACGCATGGGCGGATCAGCGTCGAGATCACATCCGACCTCGGCTTCACGGTGGAGGACGAGCGACCGCACAGCGCCGACGAGCGGGGAAAGCCCCTGCCCGGGTTCTACGGATCGCTGCTCGACAAGGACCGGTGGGCTCCTGCGGCAGCCGCCGCGCTCAGCGTCCGCACGGTCATCGAGGTCTGGCTGGACGGCCAGAAATACCGTCAGGAGTTGGCCGGGGCAGTTCCCGCCAGCCCCTGGGAGGAGTGCCCCGCGCCCAGGCGGCACGGAACGAGGACCACGTTCCACCTCGACCCCTCGTACATCGGTCCGGGCGAGGCCATCGCCTGGGCACTGCGGCCAGAGGAACTACAGGAAGAGGGATGCGAGGCACACCCCTCACCTGCGAGGTTCCCGATTCACGATCTGCGCCCAGGAGCCAACGGCTCAGCGGGCGAGTAGGACCCGTTTGCGTAGCAGGTCGAAGCCGGCGCGACCGTACATCTGCCGCTTGAGCATCGCGGCCCGCAAGAACAGCGGCGCCTGCTCCTGCCCCGGTTGCCGCCCACCGATGCCGGCAGCGACCTGGGTGGGTGGCCGGCGTCCCCCGCCCGACGGCACTCGCCGGCCGTGCACCCCGTCTCTGCGTAAGAAGCCGGAAAGCCGCGATCCGAGCCACCGGGGACGTTCGCTGTATACGGGCCGGCATCTGCACGGACAGCACGCCGAGCCGTCTCGAGGATCTCCTGCGACCGGGGTGAATCCTTTTCGGGCTCCCCCGCCTCTTATCCGTGTACCGGCCGCGTGGGCCGACGGACATCAGGAGGAAACCATGGTCATCGGCATCGTAGTGATCGGCGCGCTGCTCGTGTCCGCGTGCAGCGTGCACCTCATGAGGCGCTGGAAGAAGAGCCGTGGCTGACCAGTACCTTCACGCACAACGCCCTCCGCGTAGGAGTTAAGAGACATGACACGACGCTCACCCTGGCCGGACGATCGGCTGATCAGGGCCGCCCAGGACGGCGACGTCACTTCGCTCACCGCTGTCGTCATCGAATCGCAGCCTCATGTGCGGAAGTTCGCCAGATCGCTGTGCGCCTCACCACAGGACGCCGAGGACGCGGCGCAGGAGGCGTTGATCATTCTGTACCGGAAGATCGGCACGCTCCGGGCCACCGGCGCGCTCGCCTCCTGGATGTTCCGCATCGTGCGCAACGAATGCCTCCGCCACGTACGGCTCCTCGTCCCGCGCAGCGACCCGGCAGACGCCGAACCCGAGACGAGCACCGAGCAGTCCGCGGAAGAAGCAGTACTGCGCAGGATGGAAGCCGAACGGATCGCGGCTGCGGTGAGCGCGCTTCCTCGTGACCAGCGGCAGGTCCTCATCATGCGGGACCTCCAGGGCCTGCCCGGCAACGCCGTCGCCCGGTCACTCGGTCTGAGCAACGCCGCCATGAAGTCACGGCTGCACCGAGCGCGTGCAGCACTGCGTCACGCACTCGCACTGACCGACCCATCAGCTGACCAAGCCACCGATCAAGCAGCCGGAGGAGAGGCACGAACATGAACACGGTCACATCCGCGAAGCGCACGAACACCCCGGCCGCCGTAGAACCCGCAGCACCCCAGCCGAACTTCGCCAGCAAATCCGTCCCACGCCACCTGGCACGCGGCGCCATCGGCTTCGGGCTCATCGCCGGCTCGATCGCCCTGGTGCCCGCCTTCGGCCCTGCCACCCTGCTGGCAGCCCCGCTGGCTCTGATCGCCTTCCGCGGCTGCCCCACCTGCTGGGCAGTCGGCCTGGCACAAACCATCTCCCGCGGTCGTCTGCAACGCACCTGTGCGGACGGCGTCTGCACCCTCACCAAGGCAGACCCCAACAGGACCACACACACGCCGACACCCGACACCACCACCAGGCTCCCGGACCCTCCGCGGTAACCACCCGCCCGACGGTGGAACGTCGACGGGAACCCCAGCACATCACCGAGGCCGGCGAGCGCGGTCTCGAGCCCCTGGGCACCGACCACATCTCCCCCTCCGCACCTGGCGACAACTTGCGCACTTCTCGGTGCCCTCTTCCGCGGTGTGTGCCGGAAAACCAGCATGGGGGCGCAGAAACGATCACCCCTCTGAGAGGACATCTATGGCCACCGCTGCCGAAGCCACCGACTCCACCACCGTCGTCCGCGTCCCGAACCAGAGATCTCTACTGCTGCGCAAAAGACCCTTGTTGGCCGCCTCGCTCACGCTCCTCACCCTTGGTATCGGCCTCAGCCCCGCCTCGGCGCAGGCGGACGACGCCTCGGCATCGATCGTGTCTCCGGCCGGGCCGGACGGGGTGGAGGTCTTCACCATGGACACACCTTCCGGTGACGCTCGCTCCGCCAAGGCAGTCCAGGCCCTCTACGCGGCCGAGCAGCGGGCCGAAGCGAAGCCCGCGGAGTTTGCGCCCCCGTACCTCGACCGGTCCAACGGGGCCGTGGTCGCGCCCGTCGTCACATCCTCCGGCGCCGCCACCACCGCGGCCGAGGACGTGCCGCGCGCGGCGAACAGCAAGGCGCTCCTGGCAGGCATTCAGGACGAGGCCATCGGCCTGACGAACGCCCAGATACCGGGTGCGGACGCCATCTACGCGTCGCGCATCCAGGCCGACCACAACCGGGTGGTGGTCCAGGTCCGGAGCGTGACACCCCAACTGCGCGCAGAACTCGCCCGCCGGTACGGCAGCGACAGGATCGCCATCCAACTGACCCCGGGCGCCCGCCCGCTCCAGCCCGCCTACGGCGGGCGGCAGAACGACACGAGCCCCTTCCTCGGCGGAGCCTCGTTCGACGCCTCCGAGTCATCCGCCGTCTGCAGCACGGCGTTCGCGTGGCGCATCCCCGGCGGATATCACGGCATGCTCACCGCGGGCCACTGCATGCCGAACGGTGGCGGCGCGTGGTCCAGCGGCAATCAGTTCATGGGCTACTCGATCAGCAACAACTGGAACGACGGCGTCGGTACAGTGCGCTACCCGAACGACCCGTACGACCGTGGCGACCTGTCCCTGATCCAGGTTCCGGCGGGCCAGGCAGCGAGCGTCGCCCGCGTCTACGTCTACGGAGTGAACTCCAGCGACTGGCGCAACGTGACAGCGCGCTGGAACCGCAAGTCGTACTACGGCGACAAGTTCTGCACCAGCGGCGCGAGGACCGGCGAACAGTGCAACTGGACCGTGCAGAACGCGAGCATGTCCCTCAGGTACGACTCCGGTGAAATCATCCGCAATGTGACGGAGGGATACCGGAGGACCGGTATCTGCACCGACCACGGGGACTCCGGCGGCGCCGTCTACACGGTCGACGGAGCCGGCCAGGTCTGGGCCAAGGGCGTCTACAGCGGCGGCACGCTCGGCGGGTCCGACGACTGCTACGTCTACTTCACCGAGATCACGGACGCCGTGAACGCGCTGCCCGGCGACATCGCCACGCTCTGACCGGAATCGGGACGACGGGGATCTCCTGAGGGCACCTAGCCTTCCGCCCACCGATCCGATCTGGAGGAACGGCCTAGGGATGATGGTTCTGCGGCCCGGCGGAGACTGCGGCCCGGCGGGCGGCTGCGTGGAGCCAGGGGCCGATGGATCCATCGTCGGTGAGGTCGGCGCGGTAGGCCAGCGCCGACGCCAGGTAGCGGTGCTCCCTATAGCTGTACCGCCATCGGAAGCTGCGATGGACCTTGTCAGGGTCGGGACAGGGCGCGAGGCCGCCCCCGTCGCGGGGTTCCCAAACAGTGAGGCGCCAGGCCGGGCCCCCGTCGCCTCCCAGGTACCCGTGCGCGCCCGCTGCCGTCGCCGCATCGGGGAACGCGAAGACCTGGACGGAGATGTAGACGGGGTTCTCCGGTGTGGCGTGGGGGCCGGGCTGCTCCGCGTAGACGGCTGCGACGGCTTCGGTGCAGTCGCGGTGCACGAGTTCCCTGGCCCAGTCGTCGGGGCCCGTTTCATGCGCTGGGCGGGTCTCCTCGGCGATCCGCGCGAACTCGATGCTCAGGTCGTTGGTGAAGCGCTTCGGCAGCAAAGCGTCCGCGGTGAACGGTGTCTCGTCGGTGGAGGCGCGGTTCCAGGACTCGGGCGAGGGCCGACTGGGCGCGTGCGGCGTGACGTCCATCGGGCGGGTGCGCGGGGGCGGGGGCATCGCCGCGGTGGGAGCTTCTGCCGCAACGGATGATTCCAGGAGTGCCTGGAGTCGCTGCTGGACCTGCTGTGCCGTCTGGGGGCGCCGGTCGGGATCACGCTGCAGGAGTTCAGCGACGAGGGCGGTCACCTCGGGCGGCAGGCCGGCGCGATGCGCATCGAGGGACGGGGCGTCCTCGTCGAGCTTGCGCCGCACGACCGCGAGGCTGTTGTGCCCGGTGAAGGGCGGCCGGCCGGTGAGCATCGCGAAGAGCATCCCGCCGAGTGCGTACAGGTCGGAGCGTTCGTCGCCGCGTTCCGTGAGGAACTGCTCGGGTGCGCCGAACTCCGGTGTTCCGGCCGGGGTCAGTTGGGAGGAGCGCGCCACGGTGAACGCTGCCTGGACGAACCCGGCGATCCCGAAGTCGATGACCTTCACCAGCCCGTCGCCGGTGAGGATGACGTTGTGGGGCTTGATGTCGTAGTGGATGACCTGGGCGTGGTGGGCGGCCTCCAGGGCAGCGCAGACGCCGCTGGCGATGGCCACGGCTCGCGTCAGGGGGAGGGGGCTCTCCGCCTGGAGACGTGCGGTGAGCGTCTGGCCGTCGACCTTCTCCATGACCAGAAACAACACGTTGTCGTGGATGCCCCGGTCGTACAGGCCGGCGACGTTGGGGTGGACGATCTGCGCGGCGGCGACCGCTTCGCGCTCGAACCGCCGGGGCAGGTCAGCGTGGGCGATCCCGTCGAGATCCAGCAGCTTGAGTGCGACCTCACGGTGGAGCACGCGATCTCGGGCGGCCCACACCTCGCCCATGGCACCGCGGCCCAGACGGCCGTTCAGCTCGTATCGGTCCGCGATCAGTTTGCCCCGTTCCATGCCCCTCCCCCGGTTGCCCCTGACATGGCGGTCGCCAGGATACGAGACGCCGCCACACCTGCGAAGACGAATTCCAGGAGGCATGCGGGACGGTGAGGTTTCGTGCAGGCTGCGGCGGCGCAGGGGTATCCGCGTCGTCGCCGGCCCTGACCCGGACGGCTCAGGCGACCCAGATCCGGACGGATATCAGAGGCCACACACTCAAGCACCTTTGCCGCATCCAACCGGCTAGCCCACAGGCCAGTGTGGGTTCGGCATGCCGTCATCGCTCATGTGCGCCCGCTCCCAGATCCCTTTCCACTTGAACGGTGTCCCCGGGACGGATGAGTGCCGCTGCCCGCACGTACATGGCGTCATCACCCACGCGCATCCCCTGCACAGCTCAACCCAGCCGTGTCCGGTCGAGTTGGCCACCAGCGGTCCCTCGTCCCCGCAGGCGGGGCAGCCGGGGAGGTCGGCGCCGTCCAGAATCGCGTTCTGTCGCCGGACGTACTCAGGCAGCCTCAGCGACGGATGACGCAACGGGTCTTCGTACCAGGCCCGGTTCGGGTCCTCCCACCACCTCCGCAGCCACCACGGGCGCGGATCCACCACAGCCCGCCGCCCCGCCCGCTTCTCCGCCCGGCGTTGCGCGGCGTACTCCTCAGCTCGGGCGAGCCACAGCACCCGCGCCTCATGCAGTTCCTCGACCGCCCGCACCAGCGCGTCCGGGTCCGCCTCCAGCCGCCGAGGGATCGCGGCGCTGAGCGTGAGGTGGTGGTATGTCGCCCGGAAGCCGTACGGAGCAAAGAGGGTGAGGCAAGTCCGCAGCGCGCTGTGCCGTCGGTGGAGGGGGAGACGGGCGTCGTGCACGTGCGCTCGGTGGGTCAGGAAGCTGGTCATGGTGCGGGCGCCAGGTCCAGTGCCCGTGCCAGGGCGGCGGTGACGGCGGCGGCGTGTGCCGGCAAGTGTTGTTCAGCCCAGATTCCGGCAAGACCGAGGAAGTCCCGCAAATCCTGCTGGGCGCCCGCGACGAGCCTGCGTGTCTCGTCCACCGGCAGCTCGATCACCGGGCCGCCGTCCGGCCCGTAAGCGTCGAACGTCAGCCGGACCATGTCGCCGACGCGTTCGGCCACCGACGACGGATCGTGGCCGAAGGAGGAGCAGCCGGTGCCGTCGAGCACCTGCAGCCAGTCCCGCCAGGTCTCCAGACCGTTGCAGCAACCCGGCTCGACGAAGACGGTGTCAGTGGCGTTCTCGGTCACCCGGAACCCTCCGGCGGCGAACAGATCAGGCATGGTGAGCAGCCCGTGCAGGAACGCGCCGAGCGGGTCGGTCGGGCACGGCCCGTGCTCCTCGTCCGGCTCGAAGTCGTTGCAGTGGGCGATCTGCATGACCGCCGTGCCGACCTCCGCGGGAGTGAGCTCCCCGTTCAGCACGAGGTAGCCCCATGCCTCGTGCTCGCCGACCGGCCAGAGCGTGAAGTCGTCGGCGGCGGATATCTCCAGAACGGGGTGCATCACGATCACACGGGGATGATGCCGGACCCACTGCAGCACCGCCATGGACTTTCAGCCGGCAGCGGGCCCGCTGCCTCAGTAGTTCCGCGGTGCGCGGCTACGTAGGTGTGACGCGGGACTGGAGTGGGCGGCCAACCTGAAGTCGCAGGTCAAAGGGCTGGTGTGACGCTTGTTCTGGGTGCTCATGCTGGTCAGGGGCGGCAGTCTGTGCGGTAGATCATCCGTCACCCCGCACCCCAGCGTGACGGATGATCGGGGGTTGTAGACCGGGTGCTGCCAAGGGACATGACCCCTTGGCACATCAGCCGCGTTGGTATCTGGCTGCCATCGTGTGGAATGCCTTCTTCGGTTCCCAGCGCCTCTCGTCGAGCACCCTGACGACGCCATAGGAGCCAAGGTCTTGCTCCCCAGGCCTGCTGTAGCCGGCGAAAGTGAACCAGAGCGCGGTGTCCACGCCTTCGTCCTCGAAGATGTCCAGCAGTTCGGTGAGGTAGCGCACCTGCTCGTCTTCGTCCGGGACCGCGTCGTGCGGCACCTGCCAGGCCATGCCACCACGTTCTCCCGCGCCCCGGTACGCACAGGTTCCGTACTCGGTCACCGCGACGGGCTTGCCGTGGGCGAGGTGCCCACGCAGCTCCTCCCGGAAGCTGTCGGCGTTGTAGGCGGCCCGGTAGGCATCGATGCCGACGAGGTCGAACGCACCCCAGTCGACGAACTCCCAGGGAGCCGATGCGTAGGTGACCAGCCCGCCGAAGTGCGTACGGACGGTCGCGGCTATCTCGGAGAGGAAGTCGTTGAGGCGTTCTTGCACCGGTCCGAGGGAGGACCACCACTCCATGTCGGCGCCGGCCATGGCCCGCATACGGTCGCCGTAGGTGTCGCCAGGGAGGAATCCGCCGCAGAACGCGCTGATTTCGCAGCCGGCGACGAACACCACATCGGCGCCGGCCTCCCGTACGGCTTCGGCCCGAGCGGCGCAGTCGGCGAAGAACGGGATCAACTGGTCGCGGGGAAGGTCCACAGGAAAGGGGGCGAACCAGACCTCAAGGCCGGCGTCTGCAGCGTGCCTTGCAGCGATGCTCAACCGTTCAGGCTCTCGTCCCGAGATACGAACGGCGTCACAGTGGAGCTCTCCGGAGATCACCGCCATGTCGTGCCGGACCGTCTCAAGGGTGAAGGTCTTGCGGGAGAGTTCTTCTCCTGGGAGGAACCCTGTGTCGTAGTTGATGCCCCGTGCGCGCACGTCGGTGTCCCTTCACTGCCGTTGCCGTGTTCGAGCAAGTCAACGCCGTACTCGGGGTTCTTAACCAGTGGGCGGCTACCGAGGGTGACGTTGCCGGGAACTCCACGCGGTGTTGTCTCAGGGGTTGACTTCCAGGTACACGGTTGGCGTCCCTCTGGCCCGAGGTGAGGCGGATGAGGGTTCCGTCGATCAGAACCACCTCCCTGCCCCGTTTGGCGATCTTCTTCAGGGCGTGGTCCAGGCGGGGCGCCTGGGTGGCGAGCAGTCCGACAAGTGCGTCGCGTCAGCGGCGGACTCGGACACGTTGTTGCCGCCGGCCAGATCGGCCAGGCGATGGTCGTGACGCAGTACGGGGTCATGACCGGCCCGTCGGCCTGCCGCACAACGGCGAGAATGCGCTGGTAGTCCGGCGGGAGCGCGTTCTCCTCCACGTCCGGCGCGCGGTACGGAATCAGCACCACCGCGCGACCACCCACTTGCCCACGCACGGATGCAGCCGAGGCACGCTCGTCAGCAAGCTGTTCACTCACCCGTTCAAGGAACCGTTCAGCCACAGCAAGTTCGTCCCGCTCAGCCCGTACCTCCGCCAAATCCTGGCCAGCCGTTCTTCGAGTACGTCCAGCTCCGCACGCCCCGCGGTGATCCGTTCCAGCAGTCCGGGATCCATACGCCGGATCGCGGGGGCACCCCGGCCCCAGAAAGCAGGAGCCGGCAAGTCGCCCCCTGACGGACGATCTACTCCTCAGACAGCCGCCCACGATCAGCGTGAGTACCCCGAGAACCGGTCACGCCAGCGCTTTGACCTGCGGCCTCAAAGTTGGCGGAGGCTCAGTGGCTTCAGCTGTGCCCGGGCCGTGTACAGCGCGGCGGTGTATACGGCCGGTCCGGACCCGATGACGATGACGTCGCGGACGTCGTCGAGGCTGCCCCCATGGTGCTTACACCTCCTGCTGTGCGTCGATCTCGGCGATGAGCGCCTCGATGCGGGTCCTGATCTGGTCGCGGATGGGGCGGACCGCGTCGACGCCCTTGCCGGCCGGGTCCTCCAGGGCCCAGTCGAGGTACTTCTTGCCGGGGAAGATGGGGCAGGCGTCGCCGCAGCCCATGGTGATGACGTAGTCGGACGCCTGGACGGCCTCGGTGGTGAGGATCTTCGGGGTGGCGGCGGAGATGTCGACGCCGACTTCCTTCATGGCCTCGACGGCCGCCGGGTTGACCTGGTCGCCGGGGATCGATCCGGCGGAGCGGACCTCGATGCGGTCGCCGGCGAGGTGGTCGAGGAATCCGGCGGCCATCTGGGAGCGGCCGGCATTGTGGACGCAGACGAACAGGACGGACGGCTTGTCGGCCATGGTGATCGTTCTCTCTCGTCGCAGGGCGGAACCCAGCCGCCGATGACTTCAGCCCCCGCTGGTATCAGCGAGCAATGATGTGAGAGTATCAGCGCATGCTGACTTCAGTCGACGCTGATGTGATCAGGGTGCTGGGCGATCCGCTCCGCCTCAAGATCGTGACCTTGCTGGCGCGCGAGACGCTCTGCACGACGCACCTGGTCGAGGAGACCGGAGCCAAGCAGACCAACCTGTCGAACCACATGAAGGTGCTGCGCGAGGCCGGGCTGGTGGAGACCGAGCCGTGCGGCCGCTTCACGTACTACAAGCTGCGCCCGGACGTCATCGCCCGGCTCGCCGGCCAGTTCACCGAGCTCGCCGAGTCCGCCCGTACCGCCGCCGAGAACAAGAGGGCCTGCCCGTGACCTCCACCGCACCCGCACAGGCCGGTGTCGGCAACGACTCGATCGTCAGGAAGCTCTCCACCCTCGACCGCTATCTCGCGGTGTGGATCCTGCTCGCCATGGCCATAGGTCTCGGCCTCGGCCGCCTGATCCCCGGCATGGGCGACGCCCTGGCGAAGGTCGAGATCGGCGGCATCTCGCTGCCGATCGCCATCGGCCTGCTCGTGATGATGTATCCGGTGCTCGCGAAGGTCCGCTACGACAAGCTCGACACGGTCACCGGCGACAAGAAGCTCATGGTGTCGTCACTGGTCATCAACTGGATCGTCGGCCCTGCCGTGATGTTCGCCCTCGCCTGGATCTTCCTGCCGGACCTGCCCGAGTACCGCACCGGCCTGATCATCGTCGGCCTGGCCCGCTGCATCGCCATGGTCATCATCTGGAACGACCTGGCCTGCGGCGACCGCGAGGCCGCCGCCGTCCTCGTCGCCCTCAACTCCGTCTTCCAGGTCCTCGCGTTCGGCCTGCTCGGCTGGTTCTACCTCGACCTGCTGCCGCAGTGGCTCGGCCTGGGCGACGGCCAGGGCCTGGACGTCTCCGTCTGGCACATCGCGCTCAACGTGATCGTCTTCCTCGGCATCCCGCTCGTCGCCGGCTTCCTCACCCGCCGCCTCGGCGAGCAGAAGCTGGGACGCGGGCGCTACGAGTCCGACTTCCTGCCGAAGATCGGCCCCTGGGCCCTGTACGGGCTGCTGTTCACGATCGTCATCCTCTTCGCCCTGCAAGGGAAGACGATCACCTCACAGCCGGTCGACGTCATCCGCATCGCGCTGCCGCTGCTCGTCTACTTCGCCGTGATGTTCTTCGGCACCTTCCTGCTCGGCAAGGGACTCGGCCTCGCCTACGACCGCACCGCGACCCTCGCGTTCACGGCGGCGGGCAACAACTTCGAGCTGGCGATCGCCGTCGCCATCGCCACCTTCGGCGTCACGTCCGGCCAGGCCCTGTCCGGGGTCGTCGGCCCGCTCATCGAGGTCCCGGTCCTGATCGGACTCGTCTACGTGGCCCTGGCCTGGCGCAAGAGGTTCGCCGCCGACGC
The DNA here is from genome assembly GCF_042749255.1 of Streptomyces sp. NPDC059524. Classification (NCBI taxonomy): domain Bacteria; kingdom Bacillati; phylum Actinomycetota; class Actinomycetes; order Kitasatosporales; family Streptomycetaceae; genus Streptomyces; species Streptomyces sp. NPDC059524. The sequence continues at coordinate 23,401 of NZ_JBHYTK010000096.1, forward strand.
GGTGACGGCGGCCCCGTGACGCGGCACGCGGATGTCGTGGTGATCGGCGGCGGCCAGGCCGGGCTCGCCGCCGGCTACCACCTGCGCCGCCAGAAGCTCGACTTCGTGATCCTTGACGCCCAGGCCACGCCCGGCGGCGCCTGGCAGCACACCTGGGACTCCCTGCACCTGTTCTCGCCCGCGGCGTTCTCCTCCCCGCCCGGCCGGCTCATGCCGCCGCAGCAGGGCCAGGAGTATCCGGGCGCAGCGCACGTCGTCGACTACCTCCGCGACTACGAGAAGCGCTACGAGCTCCCGGTGCAGCGTGCGGTCCGCGTGCTGGGAGTTCACCGCGCGGGGGCGCTGCTGCGCGTCGAGACCGACGGCGAGGAATGGACGGCTCGCGCCGTGGTCTCCGCGACCGGGACATGGTGGCGTCCCTTCCTGCCCGCGCTTCCCGGGCGCGCCGACTTCGCGGGACGGCAGCTGCACACGGTCGAGTACCGCTCCCCCGCCGACTTCGCCGGGCAACGCGTGATCGTGGTGGGCGGCGGGAACTCCGGCGCCCAGATCGCCGCCGACCTGGCCCTGGACGGCCGCGCCGAGGTGACCTGGGCGACCCAGCGTCCACCCCGCTACCTGGCCGACGACATCGACGGCCGCGCCCTGTTCGACGCCGCCACCGCCCGCCGCCGCGCCCTCGACGCGGGCCGCGCCGACACGGGCGGCGTCGCCTCGCTCGGCGACATCGTGGCGGTCCCGCCCGTACGACAAGCACGGGACGCCGGCCTGCTCACCGCGTCACCGATGTTCGCCTCCCTGGAACGCGACGGCGTCATCCGGAGCGACGGGACCCGCGCCGAAGCCGACGTGGTCGTCTGGTGCACCGGCTTCCGCCCCGCCCTCACCCACCTCGCCCCGCTGCGGCTCCGGAACAGCCGGGGTCACATCGCCACCGAGGGCACCCGCGCGCTCGACGAACCCCGCCTGCACCTGCTCGGCTACGGAGACTGGACCGGGCCCGCGTCAGCGACCCTGATCGGGGTCGGCCGCCCCGCACGCGACGCGGCCCGGGAGATCGCTGTCTTGCTTGCACGGAACTGACGTGGAGGGCGGCTGCGGTTCGTGGCTTGGTCCAGTACCGGACGGCCCGGCCGGCGTAGAAGACTGCCGGACATGATCACCCCTCAGGCGTCGGAGCCACCCCTTGCCGCGGTGCGGAGGCGCTCGATGCCTCTGGTGTTCGGCGCGGGAGCGGCCATCGGCGTGCTCGGGGGAATGATCGGCCTCGGTGGTGCGGAATTCCGACTGCCCCTGCTGATCGGCCTGTTCGGGTTCGCGGCCCTGTCCGCGGTCATCCTGAACAAGGCCATGAGTCTCGTCGTGGTCGTGGCCGCGCTCCCGGCCCGCCTCGCCACCGCGTCCGCCTCGGCGGTCACGGCTCACTGGACCGTCGCCGCCAATCTGCTGGCCGGGAGCCTGCTCGGGGCGTGGGCCGGAGCGAGTTGGGCGGTCCGGATGCGCAGTTCCACTCTCCACAAAGTGCTGGCGGCGCTCATGGTGCTCATGGCCGCCGCGCTGATGCTCACGCACCTCACCACTGTGGACACGCTCGCTCTGCCCGCGGCCGCACAAGTACCCCTGGGCGTGGCAGCCGGGTCCGGCATCGGTGTCGTCGCGGCGATCATGGGGGTGGCCGGCGGCGAGCTGCTGATCCCGACGATCGTGCTGCTCTTCGGCATCGGCATCAAGACGGCCGGGAGCCTGAGTCTGCTGGTGTCGCTGCCCACCATGCTCGTGGCCTTCGCCCGCTACAGCCGCGACGGCAGCTTCGTCGTCCTGCGCGCCCACCTCCGTTTCACCGCGGTCATGGCCGCCGGTTCGATCACCGGCGCGCTCCTGGGAGGGCTGCTCCTCGGGGTGTTCTCGGAGCTGGTCCTCGTCCCCGCACTCGCGGTGATCCTGCTCGTGTCCTCGGTGAAGCTCGCCCGGCACGAGTGACCACGCCGAGCGCCCGCATGTCAGATCTCGGGCGGATATCGGAGCGGTCACACTTGCCCCCACCCCGAGTGGCCGACATCTCAGTGTCTTGATTCGCGAACCCCTAGCGAGGTAAGCCTTACCTAATTTCTGCGAGTCGTCTGGGAGACACCTGTGTCCGCTGTGCCCTCGGAGTCGTCGGTTACCGTCCTGCCCGCGCCGCCCTTGTCCGGCAAAGGCCCGGTCCGGCGGGTGAGCCTTTATGACTCCTGGTGGACCGTCGCCCCTGCTTCACTGGCCGTATGCTCCGCCCTTGCGGCCACCGTCTGGATCTCACAGCACCTGCACGCGGATCCCGCCCTGCACACCGCGGCCCTGTTCGTCCACCTGGCTTCGCTGGTACTCGGATTCGGCGCCGTCCTCATAGCCGACTACTACGGACTGCTGTGGATGACGGGGCGCTGCAGCCTGAACGACGCCCTGGCCGGCACCGCGCGCCTCCACGTCCCCATCTGGACGGGACTCGCCGGACTCGTCGGCAGCGGCGTGCTGCTCCACCCCGACCTGGCCTCACCCCTCACCCGTACCAAACTGGTCCTCGTCCTCGTCCTCACCCTCAACGGCCTGCAGGCCGGGCTTCTCAACAGACGCACGGCCCAGCATGCGGCATCCGCTCCACTCACCCCACGCTTCCTGGCCTGGGGCGCGACCACCGCCCTCGTCTCCCAGATCTGCTGGTGGGGTGCCGTCATGATCGGATTCCGCAACAGCCAGCACTGACCAACTGCCCGGCCAGACATGAGGAGTGCCGCCTGGCCACGCCCTGAGGTCGAGGGGCGTGATGCCCGTAGGCGTGTACCGCTCGTGTGGCGTCCTACGAGCGGAACGTACGAGTCGGGATTCTGAGGCGGAATTGCGCGCCTCCCCCGAAGGCGTGCTCAGCCGTGAGTTCGGCGTCGTGCGCGTGGGCGATCTGGCGGGCCATGGCCAGTCCCAGGCCGGAGCCGGGCAGGGCTCGGGCGGTGCGGGCGCGATAGAAGCGGTCGAAAACATAGGGGAGGTCTTCGTCGGAGATGCCGGGGCCGTGGTCGCGGACGGTCAGCACGAGTTCGTCCGGGGCCGAGGTGAGGGTGATCTCGACGGGGCGGCCGGGCGGGCTGAATTTGGCCGCGTTGTCCAGCAGGCTCGACAGCAGGCGGGAGAGCCGGGCCGGTACCCCGGCGACGCCCGCGGTGCGTGCCTCGGGGGCGACCGAGAGGACGAGGGGTACGTCCGGCCAGTGACCGCGTGCGGCATCCACGGTGTGCTCCACGATGACCGCGAGGCGTACCTCTTCGATCAGCGGGTCCGGTTCCTCGTCTCTGGCCAGCTCGATGAGGTCGTTGACCAGGAGTGTGACCTCGCGCATCTGGCGGCCGAGTGCCGCTGCCGCGCGTTCGCGCTGGGCGTCGCTGAGGCGGGAACTCCTGGTGAGCAGCTCGGCGTTGGTGCGCAGCGCGGTCAGGGGGGTGCGCAGTTCGTGTGAGGCGTCGGCGACCAGGCGGCGCTGCGCGCCGACGGACTTCTCGAGTTCGTCGAGCATCGTGTTGAAGGATGCCGCGAGGCGGGTGATCTCGTCGTCCCGGCCGGCGCGTTCGGGCGGCAGTTCGATGCGGTGCCGGGCGTCGCGTGTGGTCGCGATGCGTTCAGCCGTGGCGGTGAGCCGGCTGACGGGGGCGAGTCCTGTTCGGGAGACCCAGGCGCCGAGGAGACCGGCCAGGACGACACCGGCCGCGCCCAGGCCGGCGAGCAGTACGGCGGCCTGTCGCACTCCCCGGTCCACGGTGTCGGCCCGTACGGCCACCTGCAGGGCGTGGCCGTCGCCGATGGGCGTTGTCAGCATGCGGGCCCGGTGGCCTGCCAGCTTCAGTTCGCTGTAGTACGGGCCGTGACTGCCGGACGCCACGTCGCGTGTGGTGGGCGTGACGGGCAGGAGGTACGGCTTCTCCGGGTCCTCGGAGGGCTGGTCGGGGACCAGTTGGGCACAGGCCGGCGCGGCGAGGTAGCGGCAGTCTCCCTGGACCACGCCGGGGGGCTCGTGGCCGAACTGCTGGTCGGCGAGTCTGGCGGACTGGGTCAGGTGCAGGTCGAGCTGGCGCAGCAGCTGGTGGCGGATGACCAGGAAGCTGCCGGCGCAGAGGCCGACGGCGACGGCGGCCACGGCCAGTGAGGCGGCGAGAGTGAGCCGGGTGCGCAGGGGCCGGCGACGCAGCCAGCGGGCGTGCTTGCGTCCGCCCGTGCGCTCCCGCTTCGGCCGGGGGTCGGGTTGTCGTCGCAGGTTCATGCCAGGTCCAGCCGGTAGCCGATGCCGTGCGCGGTGTGCACGAGTCGGGGTTCGCCGCCGGCCTCCAGTTTGCGGCGCAGGTAGCCCACGTAGACGGCGAGGGAGTTGGAGGTGGGACCGAAGTCCTGGCCCCAGACGCGCTCCAGGATGGTCTCGCGGGGCAGGACCTGGCCCGGGTGGCGCAGCAGCAGTTCGAGCAAAGCGAACTCGGTGCGGCTGAATTCGATGGTGCGCGTGCCGCGTCGTCCGCTCCGGGTGGCTGGATCGATCACGAGGTCGGCGAAGCCCGGCGCCGCCTGCGGCTCGGTGACCATGGTGGTGCGGCGGAGCAGTGCGTGGATCCGTGCCACCAGTTCGTCCAACGCGAAGGGCTTCACGAGGTAGTCGTCGGCTCCGGCCTCGAGGCCTTCGACCCGCTCGCTCACGGCGTCGAGCGCGGTGAGCACCAGCACGGGCGTGCGGTCGCCGAGGGCGCGCAGGCGCCGGCAGACGGCGAGTCCGTCCAGGCCCGGCATCATCACGTCGAGCACCACGGCGTCGGGTTCCCATGCGGTGATGGCGGTCAGCGCGGCCGTACCGTCCTGCTCCCCGCGTACCTGGTAGCCCTCGACGGCGAGTCCGTCCTGCACGGCGTACCGCACTTCCGGTTCGTCGTCCACCACAAGGATCTTCTGTGCATTCGTGCACCCGTCAGAGCCGCTCATGGGGACAGCCTGCCAAAACCTTGTCTTAGAAAGTTCTTAGAGCAGGTCAGCAGGGTGTCCGGCATGAGGACACAGCGAACATCCCAGGCCCGGTTGTCGGTGGTGATCGGCGCGGGCGGCACGGGTGGGCACATCTATCCCGGACTGGCGCTGGCGGACGCGTTGCGGCGGGCCGTGCCCGACTGCACGATCTCGTTCGTCGGCACCGAGCGTGGGCTGGAGACCCGGCTGATCCCCGAGGCCGGTTACCGTCTGCACACCGTCGACATGATCCCCTTCGACCCGTCCCTGGGTGCCCGGCGGTTCCTGCTGCCGGCGGCGCTGGTCAAGGCCGGCGCCCAGGCCAAGGCCGTGCTGCGCGGGCAGCGGGCGCAGGTCGCGGTCGGCATGGGTGGTTACCCGAGTGCGCCGGTGATCGTCGGCGCGCGGATGGCAGGTCTGCCCAGTGTCATCCATGAGTCCAACGCCGTCCCCGGACGCGCCAACCGCTTCGCCGCGCTGCTCACCGACCAGATCACGCTGGCTTTCGAGGAGAGCCGGTGTCATCTGGCCGGCAGCCGGAACGCCGACGTCGTGGGCATGCCGATCGCCGCGGAACTGGCCGTGCTGGACCGGGCCGCACTGCGCGCCGAGGCCCGCCGGGCGCTCGGGGTTCCGGCAGAGGGCCGGCTACTGATCGTCAACGGCGGCAGTCTGGGAGCCGCCCGGCTCAACGCGGCGGCCATCGCGCTCGCCCGGCGCTGGCGCGACCGCCCCGACATCCATCTGCTGATCAAGACCGGGCCCGCCTCCCTGGAGGAGACCCGGCGGCAGCTGACCCAGACCGGCGGGGACCGGGTGGCCACCGCTGTGCCCTACCTCGACCGGATGGATCTGGCGTACGCGGCAGCCGATCTGGCCGTGTGCCGCGCCGGGTCCGCGACCGTCGCCGAACTCGCGACCACGCGCACTCCCGCGGTTCTCGTGCCGTACCCGTACGCCCCCGGCGATCACCAGACCCATAACGCCAGGGTGCTCACCGACGCGGGTGCCGGCCTGCTGCTGGCCGACGCCGACACGGACGCCAACCGGCTGGCCGCACTCGCCGGACCGCTACTGGCCGAACCCGCCCGACTGGCCGCCATGTCCGCGGCCGCGCCCGCAGGCCGGCACGCACAGGCAGCCGACCTGCTGGCCGCCCACGTACTCCGGCTCGCCGGCCACCCCTCGCCCCAGCCGACCCTTCCCACACCCCACACGGAGATGACCATATGAACGCCAGCACGCCGAACGCCGCCGACTTCGACTGGACGGGCCGCACCGTACTGGTCACCGGCGCGGAGGGCTTCATCGGCTCCACCCTCGTCGACCTCCTCGTCTCGCGAGGAGCCCGCGTCCGCGCCTTCGTCCACTACAAGCCCTACGGGGACAAAGGCAACCTCGCCTCCTACCTCGCCGACCCCGCCGCCCCCGTCGAGATGATCGCCGGAGACATCCGGGACCCCGGCCGGGTCATGGACGCCGTCGAGGGCTGCGACACCGTCTTCCATCTCGCCGCGCTCATCGGCATCCCCTACAGCTACGACTCCCCCGGCGCCTACGTGCAGACGAACGTCGTCGGCACCGAGAACGTCGCCGAAGCCTGCCGGCGACACCAGGTGCGCCGCCTGGTGCACACCTCCACCAGCGAGGTCTACGGCACCGCGCGCACCGCGCCGATCAGTGAGAACCACCCACTCCAGCCGCAGTCCCCGTACTCCGCCTCCAAGATCGGCGCAGACATGATGGCGCTGTCGCACTGGCACGCCTTCGACCTTCCGGTGACGGTGGTACGCCCGTTCAACACCTACGGCCCCCGGCAGTCGGCCCGCGCCGTCATCCCCACCATCCTGGCCCAACTCCACGCGGGCGCCCGCCAGATCAAGCTCGGCTCCCTCACGCCCACCCGTGACTTCACCTACGTCACCGACACCGCCCGCGGCTTCCTGGCCCTGGCCGGCTGCGACCGCGCCCTCGGCCACAGCGTCAACCTCGGCACCGGGCAGGAGATCGCCATCGGCGATCTCGCCAAGGCCCTCATCGTCGCCTCCGGCCGGGACGCGGAGATCGTCGTCGACCAGAGCCGACTGCGCCCCGCCGGCAGTGAGGTGCAGCGCCTGCTCTCCGACAACTCCCGGGCCCGCGACTGGGCCGGCTGGGAACCGCAGGTCTCACTCGACGAGGGACTGCGGCGCACCTCCGACTGGATCGCCGACAAACTCCAGCTCTTCACCGCCGACCGCTACCAGGTCTGACCGCGCCGACCTGCACCACGTCACCGCCAGCGGGGGGGGGCCCCCCCCCCGGGGGGGCGGCCCCCGGGGGGGGACAACCCCCCGGGGGAGACAGAGCCCCCCCCCCCCCCCCCCCACCCCCCGCCCGACGCACGCCC
>NZ_JBHYTK010000097.1:0-9030 GCF_042749255.1 Streptomyces sp. NPDC059524
GCGGTGCCAGCGCTTATGGGCCGCGGGGACGGGGTCACACTATCGTGTCCCGCCGTCGCGAGGGGAGCTCCACGTGGTCACCGTGGAGCCCTTCTCACGGCTTCCGGGGCGGCAGGGGAAAGAACCCGCTGGTGCGGCGCTGGTATGCGGCATAGCCCGGACGCGTGGCCATGTGCTGCTCGAGAAGCCTCTTGCCGCTGCCCCGGGTCAGGAGAAGGCTCATCACGATCGGGGAGATCACGCAGACGGCGGCCACCACGGGGACGTCGCAGGTGAGCAGGAAGAGCCCCCACCAGACGCAGAAGTCCCCGAAGTAGTTGGGATGTCTGGTCCAGGACCACAGACCCCGGTCCATGACCTGGCCGCGATGAGCGGGATCCGCCTTGAAGCGGGCGAGTTGGGCGTCACCGACCGCTTCGAAGGAGACACCCAGTGCCCACAGCGCGATGCCCAGGACAGAGACGACGGACAGCGGAAGTCCGATGTACTGCGCGGCCTGGACGGGCAGGGAGACGAGCCACACCAGGGCCCCCTGCAGGAGGTAGACATGGCTCAGCGCGTACAGCATCGGGTTTCCGGGGGCCTTGGCCAGCATCCGGGCGTACCGGGGATCCTCGCCCTGGCCGCGCCCGCGCCCACCGATGTGCACGGCCAGCCGCAGTCCCCACACAGCGGTCAGACCGGCGACCAGCAGTCGGCGCGAAAGGTCTCCGTGTCCGTGTGAAGCGGCCAGTGTCACCACCGCGACGGCGGTGAAGGCGATGCCCCAGGCGATGTCCACGATCCGGTGGACTCCGGTCCGAAGCGAGACGGCGAACGTCGCCAGGACGACGGCGAGAGCCGCGCCGGCACTCCAGGCGAGGTTCAGGGCGAATGCTCCCCAGGGAAAGCCGCTCACCGGTCCGCCAGCCCTTCGTACCAGGTCGGGACATCCGTGGCGGCCGCGGAGACGCCGGGGCCGGGCCGGACGCACAGGATCTGGTCGACTCCCATCCGGCCCTGCTCGAAGGCGAGTCCGCCGCCGGCGAGGTAGAGACGCCACACGCGAGCGGCCTCCTCGCCCACGAGGCCGACGAAGCCGTCCCAGTCCGCCTCGAGCGTGTGATGCCAGGCGGCGATGGTACGGACGTAGTCCTCCCGCATCGCCTCGACGTGGCGTACCTCCAGGCCCGCGGCCTCAAGCAGCCCCGTCGTCTCGCCGAGCGGGCGCATGTGCATGTCCGGCGCGATGTACGTCTCGATGAACGGGCCACCGCCGGGCGCGTTGTGCCGGCGCGACATCTGCTGGACGAGCACACGCCCGCTCGGCATCACCAGACGGGACAGGGCTTCGGCGAACGCCGGATACTGGCCGTCCCCGACATGCTCACCCATCTCGACCGCCGCCACGCCGTCGAAGCCACCGCCCTCGATGTCGCGGTAGTCCTGGCAGACCACCTCGACACGGTCGGACAGACCGCGTGCGCGGACCCGTTCACGGACATGGGCTGCCTGCTGCCCGGCCAGGGTCACGGCGGTCACGGACACGCCGTGGTGCTCCGCGGCATGGAGGGTGAGCGATCCCCATCCGCAGCCGATGTCGAGGAGCCTGGTGCCGGGACGCAGCGCGAGTTTGCGGCAGATGAGCTCGAGTTTGGCCCGCTGCGCGTCAGCCGGGGTGAAGCCGGAGTCCGTGCGGGCCCAGTATCCGCAGGAGTACGCCATGGTCTCGTCGAGCAGCCGCTGGTAGAAGGTGTTGGACAGGTCGTAGTGGTGGCTGATCGCGGCCCGGTCGCGGGCACGGCTGTGCGGGCTTCCGTGCAGCCGAGCCCGGCCGGCCGGGGCGGGGGGACGGGGTCCGAGGGCGCCGAGCCGGATCGCGAGGGCTGCCGCACGGGCGCGGTCGGTGGGCGTCGCCCTGGGGGCCCGCAGCCCGTGTTCCCGTGCCGCCGCCCACATCGAGCGCAGTCCTTCCGTGAGCTCGCCCTCCACGTCGACGTCCTGCGCGATGTAGGCCTCAGCGAGTCCCAACTCGCCCGGCTGCCACAGGAGTCGGCGCAGGGCGCGCCGGTGGCGCAGCACGACCACGGGCCCGCTGTCGGGGCCGGCCTCGCTGCCGTCCCAGGCGCGGAGCCGGACCGGCAGAGGTCCGCCGAGGACGGTGGCCGCGAGGGCGGCGACCCGCGGTGCGACTCCGCTGCGCAACGTTCGGAGCAGACGCGTCATCGGACGTGATCCTCCTTGGTGAGCAGGTACTGCTGGACATCGAGGTAGCCGGAGCGGAAGCCGGCCTCGGAGTAGGCGAGGTAGAAGGTCCACAGGCGTTGGAAGGTCTCGTCGAAGCCGAGGTCGCGCACGTCCTGCTCGCGACGGGTGAACCGTTCGCGCCACAGGCGCAGTGTCTCCGCGTAGTGCGGGCCGAAGGCGTCACGTCGGGCGACGGTGAGACGGGTGTGGTCCCGCACCGTCTCGGCCACGGCCCTCGTCGACGGGATCATTCCGCCGGGGAAGACGTACTTGTGGATCCAGGTGAAGGTGGACCGCGTGGCGAGCATGCGCGCGTGCGGCATCGTGATGGCCTGGATCACGGCCCGGCCGCCGGGCACGAGTCGTTCGTCCAGGGTGCGGAAGTAGGTGGGCCAGAACTCGGCGCCGACCGCCTCGATCATCTCCACGCTCACGACGGCGTCGTACTGCCCACGTGCTTCCCGGTAGTCGCACAGTTCCACGCGGGCGCGGTCCTGGAGGCCCGCCTCTGTGATGCGCCGCCGGGCCAGGACCCGTTGTTCTCGCGAGAGCGTCAGGGACGTGACCTCGGCCCCGCGCGCCGCGGCCCGCAGGCACAGTTCGCCCCAGCCGGTGCCGATCTCCAACAGGCGGGTGCCGGGGCCCACCTGGGCCAGGTCGAGCAGCCTGTCGATCTTGCGGTGCTGAGCGGCCGCGAGCTGGTCCCAAGTGGCGGGCAGGGAACGGAAGACGGCGCTGGAGTACGTGAGGGTCTCGTCCAGGAAGAGGGAGAACAGGTCGTTGGACAGGTCGTAGTGGCGGCTGATGTTGGCGCGGGCGCCGTGCCGGGTGTTGCGTTCCTCGGCCGGATGACGCGGTGCCCACAGACCGCGAAGGCGTTGCAGGGGCGCCGGGACGAGTTCGTCGGCATGGGCGGCCAGCACGGTCAGCACGGAGACCAGATCCGGTGCGTCCCATTCACGGGCCATGTAGGACTCGCCGAAGCCGACGAGGCCTGAGGCGCCGATCCGCGCGTGGAACGCGTCGGGGTCTTCTATGTCCAGCAGTGGGCCGCCCAGGCCGGCGAAGGGGGTTCCCTTGATTCTGGCCCGCAGGGGGAGGCGGTCCAGGGCGCGCCGGAGGATCAGCTCGGTGAGTCTCCTGCGGGCGCGTGATGTCCTGGGCGCCGCGATGATGTCGGGCCAGCGCGCCGGGTCGACCGTGTCCTTTCGGTGGCACGTCGTCGTCATGCCGAGTCCTTTCGTGTGTCATCGCCCCGGCGGGGCTGGACAGGCAGTCCTCGCAGGTAGAGGCGAACTCCGTGAAATCTGATGGCAGCCGCCGCTGCGAGCGGGGAGAGAGGGTGGCGCACGGCAAGGCGCAGCAGTTGTGCGGCGGTGGCGCTCCTGCGTTCTCCGCGCACGCGCGCACTGAAGGCCCGGCCCTCCGAGCGGTCCAGATGCACCGTCAGATCCAGGCTCTGCCGCGGCAGCGGGAGCCGCATGCGGTAGTGACCGTCGACCGCGAAGAACGGTGAGACGTAGAACTGCTTGGCGGTGCGCGCGCTGCCGTCCGGCGCGGGTGTCAGGAGGTAGCAGTGACGGCCGCCGTAGGTGTTGTGGACCTCGGCGACCATGTACCGGACGCCGCCGTCGGGTCCGTGGCACCAGTACACGGTCAGCGGATTGAAGACGTACCCGAACACGCGGGCCTGCGTCAGCATCGTCACGTGCCCACCGTCGAGGTGGATGCTGTGGCGGGCGAGGAAGGCATCGAGGCCGGCACGGATGGTGGGGCGATCGCCTCGGAAGTGGTCGCGCGCGTCGAACCGGGCGAGCCAGCGCAGGGGCCACGGGAGGCGCGGGAGGTGATCGGGGTCGACGAGCCACAGGTAGGTGCGATGGCGCAGGGTGTAGCGCGTGGGGCGGGCGCGCACATGAGTGATGGTGCAGGGGTAGAGGGCGGCCATCGTGTTCACCAGCGTCCGCCGAGCGCCGCGGCCGCCCGCACGCCGGAGCGGCACCCGTCCTCGTGGAATCCCCAGCCGTGATAGGCGCCGGCGAAGGCACACACGGAGCTGTTCAGGTCGGGAAGCAGACGCTGGGCGGCCACGGACCGGGGGGTGTACAGGGGATGTTCGTAGACCATCCGCGCCAGGACGGTGTCCGGATCGACGCGGTCGCGGCCGCCGAGCGTGACGACGTAGGTCTCGGCCGCCGTGAGTCTCTGCAGGCGGTTCATGTCGTAGCTGACCCGCACACGGTCGGCGCCGGCCGCGCAGGACGGCATGACGTAGTTCCACGAAGCCCGGGCGCCACGGGCCGCCGGCAACAAGGAGGTGTCGGTGTGCAGCAGAGTCTCGTTGCGCGAGTAGGAGAACGCACCGAGTGCCGTGCGCTCCGCCGCACTCGGGTCCGCGAGGAGCCGCAGGGCCTGGTCGGGGTGGACCGCGATCACCACCGAGTCGTACGTGGACGTGGCTCCATCGGCCGTGGTGACGTCCGCGCCGTCCGGATGCCGCCGTACCGCCTTGACCGCGGCCCCGGTGCGGACCTCGTGCACGTGCTTGGCCGCCCTGTCGACGTACTCGCGGGAACCTCCGGTCACGGTGCGCCACACCGGGGAGCCGCCGACGGACAGCAGCCCGTGATGGTCCAGGAAACGGAACAGGTACGTGGCGGGATAGTCCTGCGCGATCGCGGCGTCGCACGACCACACCGCCGACACCACCGGTGTGACGAAGTGCGTGCGGAAGTACGGGGAGAAGCCCGAGCGCTCGAGAAACCCGCCGAGCGTGATCCCGCTGTCGGCGCCTGCGGCCAGGAGCCCGCGGGCGGCGCGGTGGAAGAGCGGCACCTCGGACAGCAGCCGCAGGTAGCGAGCGCTGACGAGATTCCGCGGGCGGGCGAAGAGGCCCGCGGGGCCGCGCGCCCCCGCGTACTCGAGGCCGCAGCCCTCGCACCGCACGGACATGCTCATCTCGGACTCCTGGGTGGCGACGCCCAGTTCGTCGAAGAGCCTCAGCAGATTCGGATAGGTGCGACGGTTGTGCACGATGAACCCGGAGTCCACCCGGTGCGGACGCCCGTCCGCGCGCGAGACGAGATCGTGCGTATGGGCGTGCCCGCCGAGCCGTTCGTCCGCCTCGAACAAGGTCACCCGGCGGGTGCGGGACAGGATGTACGCGGCGGTGAGACCGGCGATGCCGGCGCCGATGATCGCCGTGCCACGTGGCCTCCGCGCCGTGGGTGTCCGCTCGGATTCGCCTGTCATCTTCTCTCCCCTGGCCGGCTGATCTCCGCTGTCTCACGTAATCCGGAGCAGGTCCGAGGACGGATTGGCGCGGTCGATCAGCCGACCTCCGGTTGCGCGTCGAAGGCGGTGGGGCCTCGCCGGGTCAGGCCGGGAGCTTCATCAGGGCGACGGGCGCTGAGGTCGGATGCTCGGAACCGCCGGCCGGCTCGACGGTGATACCGATGCCGGACGCGCCGTCCACTGCGCCGTCCAGCAGGACGGCCTGGTCGGTTCGGGCGGTGTCCATGAGCCCGGCGGGCCGCATGGTGCCGCTGTCGTCGAACCACAGCTGGTACACCTTGCCGCGTGGCGGTCGGGCCATGTCGGAGGCGAGGAAGACGGCCCGGTCGCGTTCGTGGGAGACGACCACCGTGCCGGAGGCCCCGTCGGCGAGCTCGGTGGCGAGGCTCTTCGCGTCGGATGCGGAGAGGACCTCGGCGATGTGCTGGTTGTCCTGCTGTGCCTGGCGGGCCTGTTCGGTCGCGTCCTGCGCGCGCTCGTGCTGCCACACGGCGGTGCCGCCCAGTGCCGCGGCCGCCGCGAGACACGCGGCGAGCGCCCACCGCGAGGCTCGCCGCCACCGCAGACCGCGGGCGATCCGCTCCGAGCGGGGTGCCCCGGGCTGTTCCTGTCGGACGGTGGTGATGCGGCGCAGTACCTCCTCACGCAGCGCGGGGGAGGGAGTCGTCGTGGCCGCCAGGCCCAGGCGGGCCGCGGTGGCGGACAGTTCGGCGGTCTCGTCGCGGCAGGCCCCGCACTCGGCGAGGTGCCGTTCGAACGCGGCGCGTTCCTCGTCCGGAAGGGCGTGCAGTGCGTAGGCGCCGGTGAGTGTGTGCAGGTCGGCGGTGCTCACGCGGTCACCCCCAGGCAGTCGCGCAGCCGGATCAGTCCGTCACGCAGGCGGGTCTTGACCGTGCCCAGCGGCACGGTCAGCGCCTCCGCCACCTGCCGGTAGGTCAGCCCGCGGTAGTAGGCGAGCGTGACGGCCTGGCGCTGGATCTCGGTGAGGGTGCGCAGACAGCGGCGCACCTGCTCCCGCTCCAGACGGGCCTCCACCTGCTCGGTCACCTCGTCGAACTCGGGAGTGCGGGCGAGCTGTGCGGCTCTGCGCTCGCGGGCGGTCGACGCCTCCACCGACCGCACCCGGTCGATGGCCCGCCGGTGGGCCAGGGTGAGGATCCAGTTGATCGCCGTGCCCAGGTCCGGCCGGTAGCGCGGTGCGGTGCGCCACACCTCCACCAGCACCTCCTGGGCGACCTCCTCGGACTGTGCCCGGTCGCGCAGCACGGCTCGTACGGTGCCCAGGACGGGGCCCATCACCACGTCGTAGACCGAGGCGAACGCGGATTCGTCACCGAGGGCGGCCCGGCCCACCAACGCCTCCAGGTCCGGTTCGGCGTCGGGGTGACGGCCGATGTGCACAGCTTCCATCACAGGTTTCTCCGCAGGGGCTCGACGGTTCTACCTCTCATTCGGTGCGGACGGGGAAACGGATTGGTTCTCTTGCCGATCCGTCCGGCGATCAGAGAAGTATCGGGGCCCGCTACTGTCCCTTCGAGGCCGAGCGAACCAGGAGCGTCAGTGATCGAGCGTGGACATCTGCCCCCGGAATCCGCAGCGGGTCGTGCCGCTCTGGTGCCGCGCCGGGTGCCTTCGAGCGTGGACGCCGCCGTGCTGTTCCTGCACGGGGGCCGTGCGGACGACCGCACGGCGTCACGGTCGTGGCACCTGGCCGCGTTGCGGATGAAGCCCTTCGTGCGGGCCACCGCGGCGGCCCTGGACGGTGCTCCGGTGCTGCTCGCCGAGGTCCGGTACCGGGTGCGCGGCTGGAACGGGGACGACGCCGACGCGCTCCTGGACGCGCGAAGCGCCCTGGCCGAGCTGGGGCAGCTCGCCGGTGACGTACCCGTAGTGCTGGTCGGGCATTCGATGGGGGGCCGCGCGGCCCTTCTGGCCGCCGCGGCTCCGAACGTGACGGGAGTGCTGGCGCTGGCTCCGTGGTGCCCACCCTCCGACCCGGTGAGTCACCTGGACGGCAAGCGTGTCACGGTGCTGCACGGGGACCGGGACCGGGTCACCGATCCACAGGCGTCGGTGGAGTTCACGCACAGAGCACGGAGCGCCGGCGCAAGCGTCGAGACGCGGCTTGTGCCCGGCGGTGATCACGCGATGCTGCGCGGCCGCCTCGACTGGCACCGAGCGGCCGCCTCGATCGTGATCGACCTGCTGGGTGAAGCGGCACCCTCGGTGACGCGGAGGCCCGATCCGACGGGGGACTGACGGAGCCGGTCGGTCAGCGGCCAGGGTGCTCAGGGACTCGCTCCCTCCGCATGAGGTCCGCCATGCATCCGGACTCAACCGGCCCTCGCCGGTCCCGGCGCGGTCGGCTGATTCGGCTTCCCGTCCCGGCCCGGGTGGCGGTGACGCCAGTACGGATTGTCGTGCGGCAGTTTGCTGGAGACCCGGCCGTACATGCCGAACGTCGCGATCAGCAGCCCCATGGCGAAGCTGAACAGGACGTTGGTCATGCCGAAGTCCAGGAAATTGGCCGGGCGGTCGAGGACGAAGAGATGGAAGAAGCCGCTCAGCAGGAACAGACCGCCCACGGCCATGTTCAGGACGGAGGCGATGTTGCCTCCGACCACGGCTCCCGCGAGGAGCACGAAGCCGACCGCGGTGGAGATGACGCTCAGCGTGACATTGCTGGTCATCCCGGCGATCGTCTCGCCCGCCGTGTCGAAGGGGCTGAGCGCGTCCGCGAAGCCGAGGCCGGCGAAGACGAGGAGCAGCAGTCCGCAGAATCCGGCGCCGAAACGGTAGACGGTCGCCAGGCGGTGGTCGACGGGAAGTTCGTCTCGTAGCTTCATGCCCCTGATTCGCCGGGAATGCCCGATGCGGATGCAGGATGTGCACGGGGACCCGTACGACCCCCAGGGAACGATCAAGAGGACGACCGGGCCTGATCGTCCCGATCGTGCTCGTCCCGACTGACGCGCAGGCGCATCCGACGGGCGGCCGCACGGCGAAGCAGAAGACAGGGAGCCCGGCACCGACCTGACCACGGCCAGACCCCGGCCCCGCACGACCACCGTCCCAGGAGAGCCACATGACCGTCGCAGTCGTCCTGTTCACCGCGGACCTGCGTCTGCACGACCACCCCCCGCTGCACGCCGCCCTGAGCGCGGCGGACGAGGTCGTCCCGCTGTTCGTACGTGATCCAGGGGTGCACGCGGCCGGCTTCGACGCGCCCAACCGCCGGGCGTTCCTCGCCGACTGTCTCACCGACCTCGACGAGCGGCTCCGGCAGCGCGGCGGCCGCCTGGTGATCCGCAGCGGCCCGGTCGCCCGGGAGGTGCGCGCCGTCGCCGCCGAGTGCGGGGCCACCGAGGTGCACATGGCAGCGGACGTGACCTCCTACGCCCACCGGCGCGAGCAGCGCTTGCGCGAGGCACTGGACCCGGACTCAGTGACACTGCACGTCCATGACTCCGTGACCACCGCCGTCGCTCCCGGCGCGGTGACACCCGCCGG
>NZ_JBHYTK010000097.1:9040-19950 GCF_042749255.1 Streptomyces sp. NPDC059524
CCCTCACCGACCTGCGCCGCCTCCTCGACGTGCTGAACGCGGACGAAGAACTCCCCCCCCCCCCCCCCCCAACACCCCCCCCCCCCCCCCCCCCCCCCACGCTCCCACACCGCACCCCCGAACCCCCCCCCCCCCGCCCCCGACACCGACCACTACAGCGTGTTCACCCCGTACTTCCGCCGCTGGTCGCAGGTGCCGCAGCGCGAGCCGCTGCCGGCACCGCGCACCGTGCGCGTCCCCGAAGCGGCTCGCGGCGAGGGCCCGCCGTCGTCGAAGGACGTCGACGGAACCTCGCCCGGACTCCCCGAGGGCGGCGAGACGGCCGGCCGGGCCCGCTGCGCCCGGTGGTGGGGCGCCGGTGACCTGTCCCGGTACGAGGACCGGCACGACGACCTGGCGGGCGACGCCACCTCCCGGCTGTCGCCCTACCTCCACTTCGGGGCCCTCTCGCCCGTCGAGGCCGTCCACCGTGCCCGCGCGCACGGCGGCCCGGGGGCGGAGGCGTTCATCCGGCAGGTGTGCTGGCGCGACTTCCACCGCCAGGTCCTCGCCTCCCGCCCCGAAGCGGCGGCCGCGGACTACCGGCCCCGGAACGACCGGTGGCGGGGTGAGGACGACGCGGCGGAGGACATCGCCGCATGGCGGGAGGGCCGCACCGGCTATCCGGTCGTGGACGCCGGCATGCGGCAACTGCGGGAGGAGGGCTGGATGCACAACCGCGCCCGCCTGCTGACGGCCAGCTTTCTCACCAAGACGCTGTACGTGGACTGGCGCATCGGTGCCCGGCATTTCCTCGACCTGCTCGTCGACGGGGACGTGGCCAACAATCAGCTCAACTGGCAGTGGGTGGCCGGCACCGGAACGGACACCCGCCCGCACCGCGTCCTCAACCCGGTCGTCCAGGGCAAGCGCTTCGATCCGCGCGGCACGTACGTCCGCCGCTGGGTGCCCGAACTCGAGGGCGTCGAGGACCGCCTGGTGCACGAGCCCTGGCGGCTGCCCCGCGAGACCAGGGCCGGGCTCGGCTACCCGGAACCGCTGATCGACCTCGCGGACGGCCTGGCCCGCTTCAAGCAGGCACGCGGCCGGGACTGAGGGACCAGATGGCCCCGTCGGTGCGCATGGACCGCGCTTCCACGCGGGACAGGACGATGGACGACGCGTCAGTGCGCGGGCTGGTCCAGACGGAGCCGCAGCGTGTGCATTCCCCGGCGGGCATGGCTCTTCACCGTGCCCAGAGGAAGCCCGGTGCGGGCGGCGATCTGCGATTGGGGGAGGTCCGCGTAGAAGGTCAGCCACAGGACCTCCCGCTGCGCGGGCGGCAGCAGGCTCAGCTCGTGCCGGACCACGACGCGGTCCACGGTCTGCTGCGCCAGCCGTCCCTCCGGCAGCGGTACGTGCATGTCCTGCTCGGACCGTGCCGCGGCGGCGAGACGGGCCTGACGGGCGCGGGCCGCGTGCGCGTCCGCGATCTTGTGCCGGGCGATGCCGACGAGCCAGGAGGGGGCGTTGCCCCGCTCGGGACGGAATCCCCGGCGGCCCTGCCAGGCCGCGAGGAAGACTTGCTGGGTGACGTCCTCGGCATCCCGGGAGTCGCCGAGCGCGCGCCTCGCGATGTTGTGCACGAGGGCCGCCCACCGCTCGTACATCTGCCTGCAGCCGTCCTCGTCGCCCCGCAGAAACGCCTCGGCGAGCACTTGATCGGTGGGGACCCCCGCCCCGGTGGCCGAACCTTGCTCCGGGTGCACTTTGTGCGTCGTGGTCATCGTGAACACTCCTCGGGCAGCTCATCGGGCCCTGACGTACCAGGCGACGCGCACCTCGTCGCGTCTGCCGCCAGAGTGATCGCGCTAAAATCAATGCACAAGTTGCGTCGTTTATGCATCGTTTACGGACTGCAACCGAACCGTGGTCGTGGGCCGAACTGCCAGTGCACGGACGAAGGAGGGCACATGAGCGGCAACAGGCACCGTGACGTGTGTGAGGTGCGGGACGTCGGGGCGCGCTCGGCAGGTCTGCACTCCGCCCTCGTACGGGGAACCGTACTGACGTCGGATCGGCTGTGACGCGTCGGGGAACGGCCTGCGGGCCGGAGGAGACGGCTCGGGACGAGCCCGTCGGCGCCGCCCTCACGACCGGAGCACTCGCGCGCAGGCTCGGCGTCGCCCAGACGACGCTGCGCACCTGGGAGCGCCGCTACGGCATCGGCCCCAGCCACCGTGAGGAGGGCCGCCACCGCCGCTGGTCACCCGAAGACGTGGCCAGGATGGAGAACATGTGCCGGCTGACCGCGCAGGGCGTCGCGCCCGCAGAGGCGGCACGGCTGGCGATGGCGGCGGACGGTCGCGCGACGGACCGCGCCGCCCCCGCGCCGCACCCCCGTACCCCGGGTGGCTTCCGTGACCTGCCGCTGGGTCAGGTCTGGCCGGAGAGCAGAGGCCTGGCACGCGCTGCCGTAAGGCTCGACGCCGCGGCCGTGCAGGCTCAACTGCGTGCCGCGGTCGACGCGTACGGGGTCGTGGTGGCCTGGGAGCAGATCATCGCCCCGACCCTGCACGCGGTCGGTCGCAAG
The DNA here is from genome assembly GCF_042749255.1 of Streptomyces sp. NPDC059524. Classification (NCBI taxonomy): domain Bacteria; kingdom Bacillati; phylum Actinomycetota; class Actinomycetes; order Kitasatosporales; family Streptomycetaceae; genus Streptomyces; species Streptomyces sp. NPDC059524. The sequence goes on from NZ_JBHYTK010000097.1 coordinate 11,613, forward strand.
TGGGCGACGGCCGACGAGTCGTACGTCGAGGTGGAGCACCTGCTCTCCTGGCACGTGTCGACCGTGCTCCGGTCGGTGGGTACGTCCGCCATGGTGGGTACGTCCGCCACGGACGGGCGCCCGCCGGTCCTGCTCGCCTGCATGCCGGACGAACAGCACAGTCTGCCGAGCGAGGCCCTGTGGGCGGCGCTCACCGAGCGGGCCCTGCCCGCCCGGATCTTCGGGGCCGCGCTGCCGAAGGAGGCTCTGGAATCGGCGGCCCGGCGACTCGGTCCGGCAGCCGTCGTCCTCTGGTCGCAGTCCCGCGAGACCGCGGACATGAGCATGGTCCGCACGCTCCTCGCCCTTGAATGGGGCGTCCGCGGCGCCCGGAGTCATCCCCTGGTCCTCCTCGCGGGCCCTGGCTGGGCCGACGCACCGGCGGAGCCAGGAGCGAGCCGCCTCACCGGACTCGCCTCCGGCCTGGCGCTTCTCGAGTCGATGTACCGCACGAGCGTGCAGTAAGGGTGCCTGGTTGGTGCGGGCGGAGACAGCGCGATTCGGCCAATCCTGCCCAAGCCATGTCCCGACGGCCTGTCGTCTTGGATAGTGTAACTATCCAACCCGGTGGAACCGTCAGGGAGGGCGCATGCGCAGGCCCAAAGGCAGGGACACGATCTACTTCGCCCGCTGCACCACGTGTGGATACATCCTCTGCCTGGGAGACGAGTCCGAGTCGCCGATGCGGGTTGCCGAGCTCTCGATGCAACTCCACTACGAGGAGCTGCACATGGGCAGGCGGCCCCACTGGGTGATCGACACCAAGCTCCGCCGGGAGGTCGACCCGAACTTCTAGGGGTGACCGTCTCAACGGGAGACGCGAGCGCTGAGCGCTGTTTTCCCGGCAGGGCCGGGTGTGGTCGCTGCGGCTTCGAGCCGGCGGCCGCCACGTGAGAAGAAGTCCATGAGTGGGAGGAACGCTGCTCCGACCGTGACCGCCTCCGGGCCCAGAGTGCCCAGGCTTATGGTGGTGCGGCTGGCTGGATACCGTAGGGCGTACTGAGCGGAGTGCCGAGCGACCGTGTCGAGGAAGCGGGTGCCGAGCTGGAGACCGGCCCAGCCGCCGACGAGGATGCGTTCGGGCTGGAAGAGATTGATCAGGTTGGCGAAACCGGCGCCGAGGCAGTCGGCGGTCTCCTCGAGGACGGCGCGTGCGGTGGAGTCGGGCTCCGCGCGGGGTCGGGTGGGGTAGGCCGCGTCGAGCATGGCCGTGAGGGCGGTCTCCTCGTCGGTGTCGGAGGGGGTGTTGCCGCCCGCCTCCGCCCAGCGCTCAAGGAGCGCTTCGGCTCCCGCATACGCTTCGAGGCATCCGCGGGAACCGCAACGGCAGCGCCGTCCCTTGATGTTGACGGTGAGATGACCCCATTCGAGGGCGCGGCCGGAGCCGAGCTGGTCGGTGATGACGCAGGCGCCGACTCCCGAACCGAAGAGGACGGTGACGGCACTGCGTGCGCCACGTCCGGCACCGAACCACATCTCGGCCTGGCCGAGGGTCTTGGCGCCGTTGTCGATCCAGTAGCGGACGGTGGCGGGGAGGTCGACGCTGTGGCGCAGGAGCTGCTCGAAGGGAACGGCGTCCCAGCCGATGGTCTGTCCGTGGACGATGGCGCCGTCCTCTGTCCGGGCAACGATTCCGGGAACGCCGATGCCGACGCCGAGAAGCTGCGCGGGGCGAATGCCGGCCTCGCGCAGGACCTCCGCGATTCCCATCCGGACGTGATCGATGACCAGATCGACCTCGTAGCGAGAGGTCCGGGGGCCGCAACTGAGCAAGGCCCGCTCCACGCGGGCGAGTTCTGTGAGTGTGAGGTCGAAGAGTCCGACCCGGACGCGGGTCTCGCCGACGTCGACGCCGATCATGTAGCCGCTCTCCGAGGTGACCTGGAGCAAGGTCTGGGGTCGCCCGCCGGCCGAGTCCACACTTCCGGCCTCCTCGACAAGCCCCTCGGCGACGAGTTCCGAGACCACGTTGCTGATCGAGCCGGAGCTCAGCCCGACGGCGGGACCGAGCTGAAGGCGGCTCAGGGGCCCCTCGAAGTACAGCTTTCGGAGCACGGCGGTTCGGTTCTCGCGCCGAAGGTCACGCACCGTACGGCCACTTGTCGCGTGCACTTGGGCCACCGCCTCCGAAGTCAGTCGGTGCAACATACTCGCATCCCGGGCCGCGGCCGCTTTTCTCACAAGATTTCAGTCACGCCTCGAATGCCGCCTACACCTATGCCTACGCCGACGCGCGCTCGATCAGGGTCGGACGGAAGATCGACGAGGAGGGCGGGGCCTCGCGTGCCGTGATCTGTCCGAGCAGCAGGCGAGCGGCCTCGGCCGCCATCTCCTCCACCGGCTGGCGGATCGTGGTGAGCGGTGGCTCGCAGGCGAGAGCGGCCTCGCTGTCGTCGAAGCCGACCACGGCGATGTCGTGGGGCACCCGCAGACCCCTGCGCTCCAGGGTCAGCAGTGCGCCTTGCGCCATGAGGTCCGAGGCGACGAACAGGCCGTCCAGGCCGGGATGTTCGGAGAGAAGACGACGCATGGCTTCGGCTCCGCCGGCCTGGGTGAAGTCGCCCTCTGCCGTGGGCGCGTCGCTGATGCCGTGGGCCGCGAGGGCCCGGTGGAAGCCGGTCATGCGTTCCTGGGCGGCGGGCATGTCCTGCGGGCCGGTGATGGTGCCGATGCGTCGGCGTTCCAGCGAGACGAGGTGGTCGACGGCCATCCGGGTTCCCGCCCGCTGGTCCACTTCCACGTACGGGAGCGTCGCTGATCCGGCAGGGTTTCCGGCGATCACAGCCGGCAGGCCTGTCTCCGAGAGGAGCTGTGGCAGTGGGTCCGAGGAGTGGGAGGAGATCAGCACGGCGCCGTCCACATGGCCACGGCGCAGATAGGAGAGGAGCTGCCGGCGGGAGTCCTCGTCGTCCACCAGCATCAGCGCCATCTGCACCCCGGCGGGACGAAGAACCTCGAGCAGCCCGCCGACCACCCGGCCGAAGTGCGGGTCGGTGAAGACACGGCCGACGAAGGAGGCGGCGACGTCGCGCCGCTCCCGTTCGGACACCACCAGGGCGATCGAATCCGTGCGGCGCGTCACGAGGGAGCGGGCTGCCTGATTGGGGACGTATCCGGTGGCCTCGATCGCGTCCTGCACCTTGCGGCGCAGTGCGGGGTCGACGGTGGGCCTGGCGTTGACGACACGCGAGACGGTGGCGCGTGACACCCCGGCGACCCGGGCCACATCCTCAAGGGTCGCCGGGCGGACCGGGCGCAGGTCGTCGACACTCATGCGGTCCTTTATAGCAACCGGGCGCCCTCAACTCCCGTGTGCTGATGGGGAGATGGCTCTGACGCGCTGGTCCGTACCAGACCGTGCACACCTCTTGACTTGTTCAGTTCAAAGGAACAACCATCCAACACGAGAGAGCGCTCTCCGACCAGTTTCGGTTCAGTTCTTGAACATGAAGTCGTTGTGTCGCTCCTCCAGCGCGCTCCTGAGCGCGCACGCCGAGCCACCCCCCGACCGAGAAGAGTTGCCCATGTCAGCGCAGCACCGGTCCACTTCGGAGCCTGTTGCCACAACCCCCCTCGCCCGCCGCACGGCGCTCGCCGCCATGATGGCCGTTCCGGCCGCCGGGCTGATCGCCCAGCGGGCCGTGGCAGCCAGCGGGGGTCCCGCGGCGCAGGCCGCGAAGCGGCCGAAGGGCGCGCACGCCGCCGCCCCGGACTTCGGGCCCAACGTCCTCGTCTTCGACCCTTCAACTCCGGGCATCCAGGCCAAGCTGGACGAGGTGTTCCAGCAGCAGGAGTCGGCGCAGTTCGGCACCGGCCGATACGCCCTGCTCTTCAAGCCCGGCACCTACAGCGGCCTCAACGCCCAGATCGGCTTCTACACGTCGATCATGGGCCTCGGTCTGTCGCCCGACGACACGCACATCAACGGCGACGTCACCGTGGACGCCGGCTGGTTCGACGGCAACGCCACCCAGAACTTCTGGCGCTCGGCCGAGAACCTCTCCCTGACCCCGGTCAGCGGCGCCAACCGCTGGGCCGTCTCACAGGCCGCCCCCTTCCGGCGCATGCACGTGCGCGGCGACCTGAACCTCGCCCCCGCCGGATACGGCTGGGCCAGCGGCGGCTACATCGCCGACTGCCGCATCGACGGCACCGTCCAGCCGTACTCGCAGCAGCAGTGGTACACCCGCGACAGCTCGGTCGGCGGCTGGCTCAACGGCGTGTGGAACATGGTGCAGTCCGGAGTCGAAGGCGCCCCCGCGGACGCCTTCCCGAACCCGCCCTACACGACGCTGGACACCACCCCGTTCTCCCGGGAGAAGCCCTTCCTCCACTTCGACGGCACCGAGTACCGCGTCTTCCTTCCCGCCCTGCGCACGAACGCACGAGGCACGAGCTGGGGCAACGGCACCGCACAAGGGGAGTCGCTGTCCCTGTCCCGCTTCTACGTGGCCAAGGAGGGAGACTCGGCGAACACCCTCAACGCCGCTCTCGGCCAGGGGCTGAACCTCCTGCTCACGCCCGGCGTCTACCACCTCGACAAGCCGATCGAGGTCACCAGGGCGAACACGGTGGTCCTCGGCATCGGGTACGCCACGCTCGTCCCCGACGGCGGCGTGACCGCGCTGAAGACGGCCGACGTGGATGGCGTACGGCTGGCCGGCTTCCTGGTCGACGCGGGCAGCGTCAACTCCGGGACGCTGGTCGAGATCGGCCCCGAAGGCGCGAGCACCGCGCACGCCACGAACCCGACCACCGTGCAGGACGTCTTCGTCCGGATCGGCGGCGCCGGCGCGGGCAAGGCCACGACCAGCATCGTCGTCAACGCCCGCCACACCATCGTCGACCACACGTGGGTGTGGCGCGCCGACCACGGCGACGGCGTCGGCTGGGAGACCAACCGCGCTGATTACGGCGTTGTCGTCAACGGTGACGACGTCCTGGCGACCGGCCTGTTCGTCGAGCACTTCAACAAGTACGACGTGCAGTGGAACGGCGAGCGCGGGCGCACGATCTTCTACCAGAACGAGAAGGCCTACGACGCCCCGAACCAGGCCGCGATCCAGAACGGCGACCTGCGCGGCTTCGCCGCCTACAAGGTTGCCGACCACGTCACCACCCACGAGGGCTGGGGCCTGGGCAGCTACTGCTTCTACAACGTGGACCCGACCATCGTGCAGGAACACGGCTTCGCCGCCCCGGCCGCCCCGGGCGTGAAGTTCCACCACCTGCTGGTCGTCTCCCTCGGCGGCAAGGGGCAGTACGCCCACGTCATCAACGCCATCGGCAACCCGACCTCCGGTTCCGACACCGTGCCGTCGACCGTGGTCTCCTACCCCTGATCCCGGTTCGGCTGCTCCCTGTACGACATGCAGCGCAAGAGCTGACACACCGCACCTCGGGCGGGACCGAAGGCCGGTCCCGCCCGAGGTGTTCCGCGCCTGGCGACTTCACGAACGGACGTCTGCCGGGGTGTGCGGACCGAGCGGGGTCACGACATGGTCCACTTCTGGTTGGCGTTGCCGCTGCACTCCCAGATCTGGAGCTGGGTGCCGTTGGCCGAGTTGTTGTCGGTGACGTCCATGCACTTGCTCGCCGCGAGGTTGACGAGGTCGTGGGTGGCGGCGTTGTACGTCCACTGTTGGTTGCCGCCGCCCGTGCAGTCCCAGAGCTGGAGCTTCGCGCCGCTCGCCGTACTGGCGCCGGTCACGTCGAGGCACTTTCCGAGGGCGCGCAGTTGGCTGCCGCTGAACGACCATTGCTGGGCGGCGGTGCCGTTGCAGTCGTAGAGCTGGACGGGGGTGCCGTTGGCCGCCGAGGCGCCCTGGACGTCCACGCACTTGCCGGCCAGGCCCTTGATCGCCTGGCCGGTGCTGCCGGTGTTGCCGGTGGAGACGTGGACGTAGTCCACGACGAGCTGCTGCGGGAAGGAGGTCGAGGCGTCGGGGTCGCCGGGCCAGTCGCCGCCGACCGCGAGGTTGAGGATGAGGAAGAACGGCTTGTTGAAGGCCCACTGATTGCTGCCGATGTCGGCCGGGGTGCGGGTCTGGTAGACGTGGCCGTCCACGGACCAGGACACCCTGTCCGGTGCCCAGTCGACCGCGAAGGTGTGGAACGCGTCCGCGAAGGCTCCCGAGGACAGGGAGTATCCGGCACCGATTCCGCCCGCCCCCGAATAGCCGGGGCCGTGCAGGGTGCCGTGGACCGTGCCGGGCTCCCGGCCGATGTTCTCCATGACGTCGATCTCGCCGGAGCCCGGCCAGCCGACGCTGCCGATGTCGGTGCCGAGCATCCAGAAGGCGGGCCACATGCCCTGACCTCGCGGGATCTTCATGCGGGTCTCGACATGTCCGTACTGTGCGCTGAACTTGCCGGAGGTGTTCATGCGGGCCGAGGTGTACTGGCAGGTTCCGTACCAGCACTGGTAGCCCGAGGGGTTCTCCTTCCTGGCCGTGATGACCAGGTGGCCGTTGCCGTCGAGCGCGGCGTTGTTCGTACCCGGTGTGTAGTACTGGCGTTCGTGATTGTTGCCGTTGTTGTCGCCGGTCTCCTGGCTCCATCTGGACGTGTCGACCCCGGAGCCGGCCGGGCCGTCGAAGTCCTCGGTGAAGTCGGCCGCGAGCGTCGGGGCGGCCGGGACGGCGGGCGCGGCGCCGGCCGCACTCGCTGGGACGAGGGTGGCGCCGGCGCAGAGGACGGCGGCCGCCGCGCCGATCAGTCGGAGTCTCCATGGAGCACGCACGGTGCATCACATCGCTTCCGCGAGAGTCGGCTCGGCATCGCCATGGGCATGCCAAACATGCAGCCAGGGGAAGCTGAACCGGAACCTGTGGGGGCTTACTTCACGACTTGAAACTAGGAAGTGGCGGGGGAGGCGTCAAGGTTTTTGTCTGGACCAATCGCGGGGGCGGGGGAGTTCGGCTTGGCAGTACGGGCGGCCGGTGGGCGCTGCCGTCGGCGGACCGGCCGCCTCCTTCCGAGGCGACGGAAGGGGGAGGCGTGTGGCCCGCAGGTCTCCGGTCCTTCACACACTCGCCGCCATGTTCGCGGGCGCTCCGGGTAGATGCCGCTGACCCCATGGCGGAAGCCATGAAGGCATGAGGAATGGAGCGAACAACCCGATGATGCACACGTCCCCTCATTCCGACCCGGTGGCAAAGCCGCAGTCGGCGGCAGACCTGTCGGGCTGGATAGGTGATCACACGACGGCCCTCGTCGGCATACCCCTGCGCATCGCGCTGATCGTGGCCGGCCTGATCGTGGTCCGCATCGTGGCGAAGAAGGCCATCGCCCGCGTCGTCCAGCACATCCTGGAACCGTCCGAGAACGAGAACGACGCCGAGCAGACCGTGTCCCGGCCGTCGGGGCGCGGCCCCACGCTGCTGCAGCGTGACCGGACCTACGCCAGGCAGCGCCGGGAACAGCGTGCGCGCACCATCGGCTCCGTCCTGGGCAGCGCCGTGACGATCGTCCTGTTCATGATCGGCGCCGCCATGGTCCTCGGCGAGGTCGGCATCGCCCTCGGCCCACTGCTGGCCAGCGCCGGAGTGGTCGGCCTGGCGATCGGGTTCGGTGCGCAGAGCCTGGTCGCCGACTACCTCTCCGGCCTGCTCATCATGCTCGAGGACCAGTACGGCGTCGGCGACTCGGTGGACCTGGGCGAGGCCGTCGGGACCGTGGAGCACGTCGGCCTGCGCCTGACCCACGTACGTGATCTCAACGGCGGCCTGTGGCACATCCGCAACGGCGAGATCCTGCGTGTGCGCAACGACAGCCAGGAATGGGCGCGCGCCGTGCTGGACGTCGCCGTGGCCTACGAAGCCAATCTCGACACCGTCTACCGCGTCCTCGAGGAGACCGGGCTGGCCCTGCGCAAGGACCCGTCCTTCAAGGGCCTCCTGCTGGAGGATCCGTCGGTGTGGGGTGTGCAGTCGCTCGACGCCGACGGCGTCCTGGTCCGCATCGCGGTCAAGACCGTGCCGCTCGAGCAGTGGGCCGTCACCCGTGAACTGCGCCGCCGGACCAAGGAGGCACTGGACGCGGCCGGCATCGACATTCCCTTCCCGCAGCGCACGGTGTGGCTGCGCAGCGACGACCAGGGGAGCGAGCTGGGGGCGGTGCCCACGCAGCGCTGACGGCGTCCTCGGCAAGGTCGTCGAACCAGGGCCTGCCAGACGTCATCGAGGGGCAACCCCGCCCCGGGGGGGGGGGGCGGGGGGCGGGGGGGGGGCGCCCCCCCCCCCCGGGGGCGCCCCCAGCGCGCCAAGCGGGGGACAAACTCCCGGGGGTCTCCGGGGGT
>NZ_JBHYTK010000097.1:19960-30087 GCF_042749255.1 Streptomyces sp. NPDC059524
CAGCACTGCGGGGCCCACCCCCCCCGGGGGGGGGCCCTCCCCGGCCGGGGGGCCCCCCCCCCCCCGCGCTGCTGCCCCCGACTTCGCCACATGCGTCTTCAACTCCCCTTGGTCTTCCGTCTGTTGAGCAAGAGATGGAATCATCTGGGGCCTTGAGGCAGCGATGCCCTCCGCGGGCGGGCCGGCCGTCACCTCATGGCAAAGGAGAGGCGTACATGAGCATGCTGCGGCCCCATGGACGACGGACGCGACGCGCGATACTCGCAGGGGGCGGCGCCGTGGTCCTGGCCGTCGCCATGGCGACGGCGGCGCACGCTGCTGTCCTGCAGCCCCTCCCGCAGAACGCTGACGGAGTGGAGCAGAGTTTCTCGCCCGCCTACGACTACGACGGCGACGGCTGTTATGCCACGGCCGCGATCGGCAGCGACGGGACCATCAATCCAGGACTGGCGCTCGGCGGTGACGTCAACGGTCACTGTCACGACTACGCGCAACTCGCCGCCGCCAACACCTATTCGCGTGCGAAATGCAACAACGGCTGGTGCGCCATCATGTACGCCAGCTACTTCGAGAAGGACCAGGCGACATGGGGCCCGGCGGCGATCGGACACCGGCACGACTGGGAACACGTCGTGGTGTGGGTCTCCGACAACGCGGTGCAGAATGTGGCGGTCTCGCAGCATTCCGGCTATCAGTCGGCCGACCGATCGCAGATCCGTTTCGACGGCACCCATCCCAAGGTCGTCTATCACAAGGACGGCCTGTCGACGCACTGCTTCCGCTTCGCCGGCGCGGGTGACGAGCCGGCGGAGAATGCCACCGGTGGATGGTTCTACCCTCGGCTCGTCGGGTGGGAAGGCTATCCGGCCGGATACCGCGACAAGCTGATGACCGCAGACTTCGGTGCCGCCACGATCAAGATTGACGACGGGGACTTTCAGTACGCCCTGACGGTCACGAAGCCGAACGGCATCCCGTTCGATCCCAATGCGTGAACGGGCGGATTGAACACGTCATGCTGGGGGAGCGGTCTCGGTCCGAGAACTGGTCCGTCGGGCGGCGAGATCGCGTTCGAGTCTGATCACATCCGCCGGGGTGTTGACTGCCTGCCAGGGCACGTCGATCGTGTAGCCGGCCAGCTGACGGGCGCGGACCAGGCGCGGCAGCGTGCTGTCGGCGTGGTCCCCTTCCTCGGGGAGCATGGCAACGACCCGCCAGGCGAACAGATACACACCGGCGTTCACCCGGCGCGACCGTGGGGCTGTAGGGGCGAAGGCCGTCACCCGGCCCAAGTCGTCGCAGGCCACCGCGCTCCCCGGCTGGCCGGGACCGGCGAGCGCCACGGTCGCGGCGACGCCACTGCGCAAGTGATGGGCGCTCATCGCGCACAGGCAGAAAGACGTCCAGATGTCCCCGTAGAGCGCGAACCACGGCTCGCCCGGATACGGCAGGGTGCACGCGGCCCGCCGCAGCCCGCCACCACGTCCCAGCGGCCGGTCCTCGACCACCGCCGCGGCCCGTGGCGACGACGGACAAGAGTCGAGGTACGAGACGATCACCTGGGCCTGATGTCCCGCGGACACCACGACATGTTCGACACCGCAGGCGGCGAGCCAGTCGAGCTGATGCCGCAGGATCGGCACCCCGTGAACCTCCACCATCGCCTTGGGCCGCTCACGGGTCAGCGGCAGGAGTCGGCTCCCCTTTCCGCCGGCCAGGATGACGGCCTGCCGGACGGTCGGCGGCTCACCTCGCCCGCAGACCAGATGTGTCACGTCCGCCGTGGCGGACCCGGCAGGGCAGCGCATGCACACGCGAGTGTCGGTCGACGGGACAGATCGCAGCATGCTCCTGTGCATACCCCTACTGCCAGGGCGAAAGCGGCAATAACCAGCCGTGAGACGCCGCCCTGCAGCCGGTCGGCTGGACCTCGGCCCGACGAGAAGGCGCAATGGTCAGGCAGTGGCTGCGGCTCGCCAAGCGGCGGTGACGCAGCCTTCTTCCCACTGCCACCGCCCCTCAGACTCACCGTGCTCCAAGAGCTTCCGAATCTGTGGCAGGTCCGCCCCGGGTGGGACATCGAGAGCCACCATTCCGAACCGCTGGATTCCCTCACCCGTGGTGCCGAGACGATGAAAGGTCTCCAGCACGGATTCGCGGGCGGCAGCTGAACCACTGTCCTTCAGAACGATCAGCCTGATCGTGCAGTGCTCCGCGCTCTCGACCGTCTCACCGGCCCAACGCACGCCTTCGCCATCGAGGTCGACGCGGATGATGTCGTCGCTGGAGACTCCGCGGACGAACCAGGGCGTGTTGTCCAACCGAACTGTTCCATCGCCAAGGTCCACAGCCCACAGGCTCTCCACACTCACCGGCGGCCAGCCGTCCTCGTCCACATCCATCCGGAAGTGGACCTTTACGTGTTCGCCGCTGATGCTCATCACCACACCATCATCCACGCCGCGCCAGCCGCGATCATCCGGCGAGCGACCACACAGGGTGTTTCGTCATCAGGTCCGGGAACAAAGGATCCACCCGGTCCGAGGGCAGCCCCCGCGAACAGCCTCGCGTCCCCGTTCGCTTAGATGTCGTCGACGGCCTCGCATGATGCGAGGGCGCCATGACCTCGGAGCGGTGCTGAGCTCGGTGAACGGGTTGAAGAAGACACTGGCGGACAACCACTACCCCGGACGCGGGGTGCTGTGGTGCCGAACCGGGGACGGGGAGTCGCTCGGCGGGTGCTTCCTCACAGGACGAAGCCCTGCCTCCAAGGCCCGCGCTCTGCACCGCACTCCGGAGGGAGCGCTGCTTGTCGCCCCGTCGGAACCGAGCGCACACGATCATCTGCGTCATTACGTCGCCGCCCGCCAGAGCGGCCAGTGGCTGGTCTTCGGCAACGGCGAACAGGTCTCCACAGTCGCCGACCGGCTCGACTCCGGAGAGTTTTCCGCCCTGGCCCTGGACGGCCTGGACTACGAACCGGACCCGCCGATCTTCACCCCCGGCTGACCGTCGTCGCTGACGGCCAGGTCGGCGGGCGGGCCTGGTTCGGCGCCGCGCGGCGCAGCAGCGGGGGACGTACGGCGACCAACCGCTTGACGCTGAAGGTCAGCGACCTGGAGCCCGGTGAGGGGGTGCTCATGACTACGTATCGCTCGGACGGGCACGAGATCGCGACGGGCGACCCGTTCACTGAGGTCCGCATCGGCGCCGGAAACCGCGGCGGTCTTCTCGATGAGCTGGCCTCTCTGCCGCCTGAGCTTCGGATCGCCGCCGCGGTCTTCTCGCCCGGTGGTCTCGCGGAGGCCGAAGTTCGACAAGCAGCGCCGGCCCAGAGCTGACACCGGCCGGGCCACCGATTCTGCTTCAAAGAGCAGCCGCGGTGCCCGGCCTCGCTGAAATCACTTGACGCTTTCTGCCGCACCTGCTCCGGGAACGCGTTGTGTGGTCACAGTGGCGTCGTGGGTGAGGGCTGCGACCGAGGCGTGAGCATGACGCTCGCGCACTGACCGCGCGACCCGTCACGCCGACGGACAGGTCCTGGTCAGCCCATTCGCGGGCGCTGAAAAGGGACATGCGAGCACCCAGGACGGCATGCTGGGATGGATCATCATGAACTCCATGCACATCCTGTCCGTCAATGAATCCGACCTTCCGCTCGCGATGGAGCAGAATCTCGCCGAGCACGCCTGCCATCTGCACCGAACCCTGAAGGGTGCGTCCGTCGCCGAGACCAGCGACCTGCTGATCGCCGACAGCGGTCTGGACGACGACACCTTCAACATCGTCGCGATGGCCCGCTTCACCCCGGGCACCGCCCCGGCCCGCGCCGCGGAGACGGCCCGGACCCTGGCCGCCACCGGCCGCCCCTTCTCCTGGTGGGTGGGCCCCGCCTCCACGCCGGACAACCTCGCCGAGCATCTTCAGGCCGCCGGCCTGGAGGCGTCGGAAACTGAGGCGGGCATGTGGAAGGACCTGCGCGGTTCCCTCCCCGACGCGCACGTGGACGGCCTGGAGATCCGCCCGGCCACCACTCCGGAACAGCTCGCCGACTACGCCACAGTCCTCGCCGCGAACTGGAACCCGCCGGCAGCCACGGTACGCCAGTTCTTCGCCGGCGCCGCCGATTCGGCCCTCACCGCCGACTGCCCCGCCCGCTACATGGTCGGCTACGTCGACGGCCGTCCCGTCTGCTCGGCCGAGGTCTTCCTGCACGCGGGTGTCGCCGGCATCTACAACATCGCCGCAGTCGCCACCGACCGCCGCCGCGGCTATGGCGGCGCCATCACCGCGGCCACCCTGCACACCGCCCGGGAAGCGGGGTACGAGACCGCGGTGCTCCAGGCGTCCGGCGACGGAGAACCTGTCTACCGCCGCCTCGGGTTCACCGTCGGCGGCCAGTTCACCGAGTACGCCCTCACCCCCTGACCCGTCAAGGCAACCGCTTCGCTCCTCCCCAACGCCTGGCCTTCATCCGGGCGAAGGCGCGCTCGACAAGGCCCCTGACCTGTCTGTGGGAGGGATCGTGCTCTTGCCTTCGAGCCCCGCAGTTCGGCTTGGCCTTTTGCATGGCGGTGGGGAATTACCAGGCCGGTACCCGGACAGCCTCCGTCTGCGATGGTCATCGTGGTGCCGACGGCGCCCTTCGCACCGGATTCCGCCCACGCTCGGCAGCCGATGCGGTTGCCGGGGCTCGGCGCGGCTCCACAGCTAGGCCTGATGTCACTCCTCGGCGCGGCCGAGAACGGCCCGCCACGAACCGGGCTCGAATAGTTGGAGTCCGCGGAAATGAGCCTCGGCGCATGAGGCGACGTCCGCCCTGCCGATGGCTACTCTGGCGATGTGGCCGATGAAGAGAACGCTGCGAGCGGCTCGGTCCGGCGTTCCTGGTGGGACCCGGTGAAGTCCACTGTCGGGCTGGAGTTGGCCGCCCTCGCTGCCTGCGGAGTGATGGGTCTGGTGGGGTGGCCGTTTGGCTGGCTGCCCGACACAGATGTCGCAGTCGTCGTGACGTTCGTGTTCACAGTCGAGCCTCCGGCGGAGTTGTACCGAGCAGCGGGCCCGCCGCGCCGACTCGCTGCCGTTGCCGCTCTCCTCGCGCTGGTGACGGCATGGCTGCTCGTGACCGCGGTACTGAACTGGGCCTTTCCCGCGCTGGTTGATCCGGGCGTTGGCGCTCTCGTCAGCTACCTTGTCGCGGTGCCCGTCGGGGTGGCCGTGTTGGCTTGGTTCCTCATCGGGGCGAACCCTGGCTGATGCGTCACGGGCTTACCTGCCCGGCCCGCACTTCCCGCCTCTCGTCCTGAGAGGGAGTGGCTGCCCAGCTGTGAGGTCGAGTTGCGCGGATGACGTCAGGCTGGGCGTGCCGTGGTGAGAACTCGTCTCGGTGGCTGCTTCAGCCTCGAGCGGGGAAGTCCGGGTGGTCGGCGTAGGGCGAAGCAAGGTCACGCAAGTTGTGGCATGGCCAGGGTTCGCGGGCATGGCGGGCCAGAAGGCGCCGCTTGGCCTCGACCTCCCGCATGACGCGGGCTGGGTCGTGGAGCGCCACATGCAGGGCAATCGTGGGGTGAAAGCCAGAGAGGTCAACCTGGCAGAAGTCCACTGTGTCTCCGTGGGCGGACCACTCGCCGCATGCGTCAGCGTCGCAGCGGCGGGCCAAGTCGGCTTCCTCGTTCAGACGCGCCTCAATGAACCTCACCAGCTCATCAGTCATAGGGACATTCTCGCGGTGAGGGTCACCGTGATGGGCTGCCGCGGTCTGCCTGGGCCGGTGTGAGGCGGTCAGTGTTCGTGTGTGTGGCCGGCTGCCACCAGGGTGGGGAGGTGGGAGGTGAGGAACCGGGCGGCGCGGTCGAGTGCGGCGTCCGCCTCGTCGAGGCGTCCGTGCTCGGTCTGGTAGACGTGGGGGAGGCCGGCGCCGATCTCGAGGGTGGCCTCGACGTCGGCGGCGCCGGCGCGGGCGGCGAGGCGCACGGAGTCGTCGAGGAGGACCTCGTTCGCCCCGACCTGTACGAGCAGCGGGGGCAGGCCGGAGAGGTCGGCGAACACCGGGCTCGCCAGAGGGTGGCTACGGTCGCCGTCGCCGATGTAGAGGTCCGCGTACGCGCGCACGTCGGCCTCGGTGAAGATCGGGTCGGCGTCCTGCTTGGTGCGCATGCTGGCTCCGGAGAGGGTGAGGTCGACCCAGGGGGAGAAGACCACCACGGCGGCAGGTTGCGGCAGTCCCGCCTCGCGGGCGGCGAGGAGGGTGGCGATGCTCAGGCCGCCGCCGGCCGAGTCGCCGGCCACGACGAGCTCGCGTGGGTCGGTGCCGGTGGCCAGGAGGTCGCGGTAGGCGGCGAGTCCGTCGTCGACCGCGGCGGGGAAGGGGTGCTCGGGTGCCAGTCGGTAGTCCACGGAGGTGGCACGCAGCCCGGTCCGCGCGGCGAGTTCACCGACCAGGCCGGTATGGGTGTCCGGCGAGCCGATGACGTAGCCGCCGCCGTGGAGGTAGAGCAACCGACCGCGATCGGCCGCTCCGGCTGGCTCCAGTTCCAGGGCGGGACGCCCGCCCAGGACGGTTCTGCGGACGGCGACGCCGGCCGGTGCGGGTCGCGTCATGGCGGCGGCGAATCCGGTGCGCAGTTCGGCGGGGGACGGCGGGGTTTCGCTGCGCGGGACGGAGCGGAGCAGGGCGTCCAGGGCTTGGCGCTGCTGTCGGGACATGGCGGGCCTCCATCAGGTCGGGATGCGAGAATGGATTCCTCGGAATCCATCTGCTCGTGTCCAACCGCCTTCCAGGGAAGATGATTCCCAGGAATCTATCGGAGGTTTTGTGAGCCACATCACTCCGCTCTTCCTCGATCTCGTCCGCGTGGAGACCCGGCTCTACAACGCGGTCGGCGCCCGGCTGCGCGCCGAACACGGCCTGACGCTCGGCCAGTTCGAGTTCCTGCAGATCATCGACCGGGTGGACGGGTGCCGTGTGCTCGACATCGTGGCCGAGGTGGCGATCACGGTCGGAGCCGCCAGCAAGGCGGTCGACCGGTTGGTGGCCGCCGGCTGGTGCGTACGCGTCGCGCACCCGCACGACCGCCGTTCCTCCGTGCTGCGCCTCACGCCCGAGGGCGAGAAGGTGCTGGCCGCTTCCGGGCCCGTGGTGGAGGGTGCACTGGCCTCATTGACGCGGACGGTCTCCGCTGCCGATCGCCAACACCTCGCCACCACCCTGGCCGCCCTCCGCGCGAACCTCGAGGAGGACGGCCAGGGCCAGCCAGGGAGCAGCGTGACTCCCTGAGTGCGGCTCGATGATCAGCGATCGTGTGTGACCGAGCGTTCCGAGAGTCCTCCTACGGGAACTGCTTCTCCTCGCGGCCGATGTCGTCGATCGGCCCGAGGATCGTCCACCCCGGACCGAGGGCACGGACGGAGCGGAAGCCGTGGGCGTCCGCGTACTCCTCGGCCTCCTCGGCGGTGTCCTCGGGGGCGTGCATGATCGTGTAGCGCGGCGGGTCCTCGTGGTAGAAGCGGTAGAACGTGCGGCCCTCGTCCTTGGGCTGGTAGAGGATCACGCTGACGCCCCAGAGCGCGTCGTACACCTTCTGGTCGCGCGGGGGCGTCGTCGTGCACGTGTCGGAGGGGCGGCCGGGCTCACGGACGCAGGTCTTGTAGCGGCTCCAGTCGATGCGTTCGGCGCGGGGGTGTGCCGCGATCACCTTCCGCATCCTGGCGTCGGCCCGGTCGAAGGCGTCCTCGCGGCGGTCGTACTCCTGCTGCAGCCGGTTGAAGCGCTGCTCGTCGAGGCCGCTGCCGAAGTGGGCCTCCAGGCCGGCGAGGACGGCGACCCGCCAGGCCAGGTACCCGGCGGTCACGACAAGCAGCGTGACGGCCAGGACCCGGCCCGGCGAGCGCCTGTGGGGCTTCGGGCCGGCGAGGTCAGAACGTGCCGCTGATGGGGATCTCGATATCCGCCTGCGCGATCGCCGGGGGGTACTTCCCATCGAACCGGTCATAGTGCTGGAGCGTAAACCAGTCGATGAAGCCGTACGCCGTGATCTCGTCGTCCGGGTCGAGACCGAAGTGGTCGTAGGAGTGGAAGACGAGCTTGCCGGAGAAGGAGTTGCCCTCGACCTTGTACTCCTTCAGCGCGATCGTCTGGCCGTGGAACTGGTGGATCGCGATGGAGAGGGCGCGCTGGTTGCCGTCCCAGAGGGAGAAGTCGTACACCGGGTACTTCACATCCTGGCGGAGGAACTCCTGGAAGAGGAAGTTCTTGGTGAGGTCCTCCTGGACCTTGAGCTGATCGGTGCGGCCCTTGTTGTCGATGAGGGACTGTTTGATGATCTGGCCGGCCTTGTCGGTGTACGCCTTCTCCTGCGGTGAGGCGCCGACCGCGCGGGAGAGGGCCGTGCCGGAGCCGCGGTAGAGGTAGCGGCCGGGGTCGAAGTTGTCGTCGACGGTGACCGTGCCCGCACTCTGGCCGTCGCGGCCGTACCGGAAGGCATTGCGGAGGTCGTCGACGGACTGGGCGTGGTCGGCGTCGGCTCCGAGCTTGCCGAAGTTCATGATGTCGTTGAACTCGGCCCACATCCAGGACTCGGGCGTGATGCGGGCGACCCAGAACTCCCAGTCGAGGTCGGTGAGTTCACCGAAGTCGTAGTCGTTGAAGGTGAGGTCGTCGGCGACGCGCGGATCGGCCGGCACGGGCGGGTTCTGGGGGTCGGGGGCCTTGCGGTGACCCTCGCGGAAGGCCGACTGGTGGATGAGCATGTCGGTCGGGGGCGGGTCGCCGGGGTCGCCGCCGTCGCTGGGGCCGTCGGAGAGGACGCGCTTGCCCGGGGCCTTGGGGCCCGCCTTGTCGAAGGCGCGGCTGTCGAGGACGACGTACTTGGCGGAGCCGTCGGCCGTCACCGTGATGGCATCGCCGCTGAGCTGCTGGCCCGACTGCTTGACGAGGTGGCGGGCCTTCTCGTCGTAGCGGTAGAGGGCCGGTGCGATGCTCTCCGAACGGCCGGGGTCGAGGCGGAAGGTGAGCCGTGCGGCGCCGTCCGCGGGGGCGGAGAGCTGGAAGCCGCTGCCGAGGTAGCCCGGAGTGGACTTAGGGAACTCCCGCTGCCCGGCCGGGAGCCTGGTGACCTGGAAACCGCCGACCTGCTTGGCGCGCAGGCCCTTCAGCGTGGCCTCGGCGGTGGTGGCACCGCCGTCCGCGCGACGCGTCACGTCGAAGACGGAGTTCTTGGCGCGGGGGGAGGCGTGGAGCCTCGTCTCCTCGCCGTCCTGGACGCCGTCGCCGTCGGTGTCGGCCTTGGTGGGCTCCGTGCGGAGCTTCAGCTCGCGGGCGTCCGAGAGGCCGTCCTGGTCGCTGTCGGCGCGGGTGGGCGTGGTGCGGAGCCCGAGCTCGCGGGCGGTCGTGAGGCCGTCCTTGTCGGGGTCCTCGGCGCCGTCCTTGGTGCCGTCGCCGTCGGTGTCGGCCCAGAGCGGTGAGCTGAACCGGTAGCCGAGCTCGGCGAAGTCGGAGATGCCGTCGCCGTCCGTGTCCTCCGACTTGGGGTCGAGCTTGGCGCGCACCTCCAGGTCGTCGGGGAGGCGGTCGCCGTCGGTGTCCTCCGTCGGCGAGATGCCGTGCTTGGCGAACGACGCCCAGGTCGGGGTGTCGGCCTCGGCGCCGGGATCGGCGCTGTACCAGACGGTTTCGGTCCTGCCCGGCTGGAGGGTGTTCGTGGGGCCGACGCCCTGGAGCGTCGTGCGCGCGTCCTGGGGTGCGGCGAGCTTTGCGGCGGAGGTGTCCGTGACGCGGTCGGAGAGCTCGAAGGTCAGCGACCACTTGGACACGGGGTGATCGGAGACGTTCTCGAGCTGGAGCCGGGCGACGTACGAACCTTCTGTCGCTCTGCCTCGGAGGGCGGCCGGAACCTGGCTCCACGCCGCGTCGCCGGGGGCGACCTGGCGGTAGGAGACATCGACGGTGTCGTCGCGGTAGAGCGTCGCCCCGTCGCGGGGCCCCGCCGCCGCCGGGGGGGGGGCCGGGGGCGGGGCCGGTGGACGGGGCCGGGGTGGGTTACACCAAACACTCGTTCCGGGGGGTCTTGGGGCGGCCCGCGGGGGTCGGGCGGACCGCCACGCTCACGGTTCGGGGGATTGCGGAGAGC
>NZ_JBHYTK010000097.1:30097-30400 GCF_042749255.1 Streptomyces sp. NPDC059524
GGAGAACCCCCGCGCCGTGGGGCACGGCGGCGCTTCTGTTCATGGGGCCTCCCATGTCTGAAGCCATGTCGGAAGACATGCCTGTCGTCTCGAAGTCGCCGTTGTGTCACGGCAGTTCGGAATCGAACGGGGAAGCTAGCAGACATGGGGGATGGTCCCCAAGGTGCGATAGAGACAGATTGAGACGTCTGGGAGATTGGTAAGCCCTGCTCCACTTGTGTTGCTGTTCCTCCTGGGGCATCAGCGGGGCGGCCCCGGTACCGGACCGGAGGCTGGCGCCGACCGGCCGGCGCGGGGCAGCGC
>NZ_JBHYTK010000098.1:0-30189 GCF_042749255.1 Streptomyces sp. NPDC059524
CCCCTGAGATGCGCACTTCGTGCGCGATCTCATCGGGGAAATGCGGCGCGGAGCGCCATGCATTTCAGGGGCGCGGGGAACTGCGCGACCAGCCCCCACCGGCCGGTGGTCGCCCGACCGCCGGGGGGCCCCACCCCGTGGGCGGGTCAGGCACGGCGACGGCGCAGCACGTACTGGACGGTCAGCGCCAGCACCAAGGGCCCCCAGAGCGTCGCAGGCAGCACGCAGACGTCGAACAGAAGCTCCCACGCCGCACTGTCCGCCGGCGGCGCCTCGTACCCGGGCGCACCCAGGATGCTCAGCAGGAACCCGCCCCACAGCATCGTGGCCCCGAGGCCGCCGAGCACGGCCGGGACCAGAACCACCGGCACGGGCAGCCGCCGCCCGCCCACCAGCGGGATCCAGGACGGCACCCGCTCGCCCCACCCCCGCACGAGCCCGAAGCAGAGCAGCGCCAGCGCCTCGGTGAGCAGGCTGAGCCCGAAGACGTACGGCACGGAGAGCCAGAGGCTGCCGAGGGAGCCGTTGCCCGTACCCATGTCGAAGCCGAACGCGAACGGCAGCCGCCACAGGCACTGGGGGAGCAGGACGAGCGGGATCAGGTGCGCGACCCGCTCGGCCCAGCGGGGCACGGGACGCTCAGTGGTGCCGCCGGGGGACGGGTGAACTGCCGTTGTCGTCATGGTCGTCATGGCTCCCACGCTCCCGCTCGGCGCCGCACAGGGCGTCCGCCGGGGCGCCGAACCGCCTCCCCCGCGCGGCGGAGCCGGCCTGAGGCTCAAGGAGCAGAAGGCAGAAGGCAGAACGCAGAAAAGAGCCCCGGGTACGGACCGTCGTACCCGGGGCTCTGGTTCGGGAGGTGGATTCCGTCCGACCTCGCGCGACTGGCGAAACATGCATGCGCGCTGCCGGACGGAGCATCGGTCGGGACCGCGGCGGCCGTGCGACGGCTTCCCGGTCGCCCTTCCTCAGGTCGAAAGGGGGACGGGGAGGCCTTCACCACCGCACTGGCTCGCACGAGCCGCCACGGTCCTCGTCGTCCCGCCACCCACCACGTGACCACCCCTCATCCGGGTCACGCGGCAGGTGCGGGTCTATGCGTACGGGGGCTGACCTCCCGTCAATCCCCGTACGCGGTCTGGGGAGTTCTTCCCGGTCAGTCCTCGCGCAGGGCGCGGACCGCCTCCTCGACGCGCTTGCCGTAGTCGGCGTCGGCGGCGTGGAAGTGGGCGAGGTTCTTCTCCACGATGTCGTCGCGCGAGACCTGGGAGAGGCCGCCCGCGATGTTCGCGACCAGGCGTCCCTTCTCTTCCTCGGACATCAGGCGGTACAGCTCGCCCGCCTGGTAGAAGTCGTCGTCCTTGGCGTGGGCCGGCGCCTCGTGCGTACCCGTGTAGCCGGAGATCGCGAGCGGCGCGGAGAGCGCGCGACCGGTCTCGGCCGGGCCGTCGAAGGAGTTCGGCTCGTAGTTCTTGCGGCTGCGGGCGTAGGCGTTGGCGGCCATCAGACCGTCGCGGCCGTAGTTGTCCGCGGTGGTCGCCTTGGGGGCGTTGACCGCGAGCTGGGTGTGGTTGACGCCCAGGCGGTAGCGGTGCGCGTCCGCGTAGGCGAACAGGCGGCCCTGCAGCATCTTGTCGGGGGAGGGGCCGATACCCGGAACGAAGTTGTTCGGGGAGAAGGCGGCCTGCTCGACCTCGGCGAAGACGTTGTCGGGGTTGCGGTCCAGGACCAGTCGGCCCACACGCTGCAGCGGGTAGTCCTTGTGCGGCCACACCTTGGTGAGGTCGAACGGGTTGAACTGGTAGTCCGCGGCCTCGGCGGCCGGCATGACCTGGACGTAGAGGGTCCAGGACGGGTTGACGCCGCGCTCGATGGCCTGCAGCAGGTCCGTCTGGTGCGAGTTCGGGTCCTTGCCCGCGATCTCGGCGGCCTGCTCCGACGACAGGGAGCGGATGCCCTGGTTCGTCTTGAAGTGGTACTTCACGAAGAAGGCTTCGCCCTGCTCGTTCGTCCACTGGTAGGTGTGCGAGCCGTAGCCGTTCATGTGACGGTACGAGGCCGGGATGCCGCGGTCGCCCATGAGCCAGGTGATCTGGTGGGTGGCCTCGGGGGCGTGGGCCCAGAAGTCCCAGACGTTCTCCGGCTCCTGCTTGCCCGTGAAGGGGTCGCGCTTCTGGGAGTGGATGAAGTCGGGGAACTTCAGCGGGTCCTTGATGAAGAAGACCGGGGTGTTGTTGCCGACGAGGTCGTAGTTGCCCTCTTCGGTGTAGAACTTGAGCGCGAAACCGCGGGGGTCACGGACGGCGTCCGCACCACCGAGGTTGTCGGCGACGGTCGAGAAGCGCAGGAAGACCTCGGTGCGCTTGCCGACCGTGTTCAGGAAGTCGGCGTGGGTGAAGCCGGTGACGTCGTCCGTCACCTCGAAGTAACCGTAGGCGCCGGAACCACGGGCGTGCACGACACGCTCCGGGATGCGCTCGCGGTTGAAGCGGGCGAGCTTCTCCAGCAGGTGCTGGTCCTGGATCAGAAGCGGGCCGCCGGCACCGGCGGTCGCGGAGTTCTGGTTGTCGGCGACAGGGGCGCCGGACTCGGTCGTGAGCACACGCTTGGGCATGGGGTGGAGGCGACCTTCCGTGCAATGGCTGCTGACGATGGGGGGAGCGTAGGTACCCCTGAACTGCTACGTCAACAGTTTGTTGAAGTTCCGGGCGACCTTTTTCAACAATTTGTTGAACAGGTGGGTATGGGTTCCGGGCCGTGGCGACGCCTGGGCGCGACAGGACAGGTGTCAGCGCCGCCACGGCCCGGAAGTCTTCAGGGTCAGGCCACCTGGTTGCCCGAGAGGCGCTCGACGGCGCGCAGCAGGGCGGAGTGGTCCAGGCCGCCGTCGCCCTGGGCGCGCAGCGAGGCCACGAGCTGGGCCACCACGGCGCCGACGGGCAGGGCCGCACCCACGTTGCGGGCGGCGTCGGTGACGATGCCCATGTCCTTGTGGTGCAGGTCGATGCGGAAGCCCGGCTTGAAGTCGCGGTTGAGGAAGTTGTCCTTCTTCCGCGTCAGGACGGTCGAGCCGGCCAGGCCGCCGTTGAGCACGTCGAGCGCGGCGGTGAGGTCCACGCCGGACTTCTCCAGGAAGACCACGGCCTCGGCGCACGCCTGGATGTTCACGGCGACGATGAGCTGGTTGGCGGCCTTCACGGTCTGGCCCGAGCCGTGCGGACCGCACAGCACGATGGTCTTGCCGAGGGCCTCGAGGAGCGGCTTGGCCTCGTCGAAGTCGGCCTGCTCACCGCCGACCATGATGGACAGGACGGCCTCGATGGCGCCGGCCTCGCCACCGGAGACGGGCGCGTCGATGACGCGGATGCCCTTCTCCTTGGCGTTCTTCGCCAGGTCGACCGAGGTCTGCGGGGTGATCGACGACATGTCGACGATCAGCGCGCCGGACTTCGCGTTCTCCAGGATGCCCTCGGGGCCGTAGGAGATCGCCTCGACCTGCGGGGAGGCCGGGACCATGGTGACGATGACGTCGGCGTCCTTGACGGCCGCGGCGATCGATGTGGCGGCGGTGCCGCCGGCCGCGGCGAGGCGGTCCAGCTTGTCCTGCTCGAGGGTGAAGCCGGTGACGTCGTAGCCGGCCTTGATCAGGTTCTCCGACATGGGCGAGCCCATGATGCCGAGACCGATCCACGCGACCTTGGGGAGGTTGTTGCTCATGAGGGTGACTCCAAAAAACTCAGGAAAGCTGTGATACGTGGGTGAGTCGGCGCGCCGGCGAGCGCGCGCTGCTCAGTGGCGCGCGGCGCGGGCCTCGTGCGGCAGCCAGCCGAAGGACTCGGCGCTCGGGGCGTCGCCCGGCTTGTACTCCAGGCCCACGTAGCCGTCGTAGCCGGCCTTGCGGAGCTGGTCGAGGAGGTCCTCGAGGGGGAGCGAGCCGGTGCCCGGAGCGCCGCGGCCCGGGTTGTCGGCGATCTGCACGTGCGCCGTCTTGTCGGTGTACGCGCTGATGACCTGCTGGAGGTCCTCGCCGTTCATGGACAGGTGGTAGAGGTCCATGAGGAACTTGGCGTTGCCGAGGCCGGTGGCCTCGTTCACCTTGTCCACGATCTCGATGGCCTTGGGGGCGCTCACGATCGGGCAGGCGGGCGACTCGGGCTTGTTCAGCGCCTCGATGAGCAGCACCGCGCCGATGCGGTCGGCCGCGCGGGCCGCCAGCACCAGGTTCTCCAGTGCGAGCTCGTCCTGGACGGCGGGGTCCACGCCCTCCACCCGGTTGCCGTACAGCGCGTTGAGCGCCTTGCAGCCGAGGGACTGGGCGAAGTCTGCCACCACGTCGATGTTGGCGCGGAACTTCTCGCTCTCCTCGCCGGGGATCGACAGGGCGCCCCGGTCCGGGCCGGGCAGCTGACCGGCGTAGAAGTTCAGGCCGGTGAGCTGGACTCCCGCGTCCTGGATCGCGCTGCGCAGCGCGTCGAGCTCGGACTGCTCGGGGGTGGGGGCGTCGACCCACGGCCACCACAGCTCGACCGCCGTGAAGCCGGCCGCGGCGGCGGCGGCCGGGCGCTCCAGGAGCGGGAGCTCCGTGAAGAGGATCGACAGGTTGACGTTGAAGCGCTGGTCTGCGAATCCCATCGGGGTCGGCGCTCCCTTCTGGTCCGTGTTCCGCGTGACGTTCAGTTCCGTATTGCGGAAGTTTCTTTCTGCGTGATGGAAGATTGCCTGGAAGGGCTCGTCTCTGTCAAGGGGCTGGGCACGACCTGGTCCAAAGGGGGCCATCGCGGGTTAGGTTGATCGGGTGCGATTGAGAGTGGAATTCACGACGGAGCCCTTCGACCTCGACGAGGCGCCCGCGCACGCGGTGGCCGCCCGCCGGGTGATCGAGGCGGCGGAACTGGACGCGGTCGACGTCGGCCCGTTCGGGAACACGGCGGAGGGCGGGGCCGACGCGGTCCTCAAGGCGGTCGACGCCTTGCTGCGCGAGAGTCTCGCGACCGGCGCCACCCGCATCTCGCTGCAGGTCAACGTGGTGGGGGAGGGCGAGGCGTGACGAGCACGGGGGGCGAGGCCTCCGGCGAGGCCTTCATCACGGCCGTGAAGCCGCTGGTCGACGCGATGGGTGGAGAGCTGGTCCCGCCGGCCGACGCCGGTCTGGACGATGTCGTGCTGAGCTGGCAGGGGGCGGACGTCGCCGCCGTGCGCCTGCCGCAGCTCGCGGACTCGCTGGATCACATCCTGGCCGCCATGCAGCGGGTGAAGGGCCGGCCGCTGGCCGAGCTGGACCGCCGGGAGAAGCAGGAGATCGTGCGGGTCCTGGAGGGGCGCGGTGCCTTCTCCGTGCGGCACGGAGTGGAGACCGTGGCGGGCGCCCTCGGCGTCTCACGGTTCACCGTCTACAACTACCTCAACAGGGAGAAGACCTCCTGACCCCGCCTGACCTGGAGTGATGCGGCGACCGCCGTGGCAGGCCCCGACCGCCGTCCGGATATCGGACGGCGGTCTTTCGTTACACCAACTTTTCAACAAACTGTTGACGTGGTGTTTCCGAGGGCGTTAGCTATCCGCAGCCCGTCCAGCACAAGGCCACGGAGGCAGTCCCGTGACTTCAGGTTCGTCAGCCACCCAGCGGGGGTTGACCCGGTTCAACACCTCGGACGAGAGCGCGGCCCAGGCCGAACTCCACGAGGTGTGCACTTCATCGGCGTGGGGGCGCAAGATCATCGCCCAGCGCCCGTTCGCTTCCGCTCAGACCCTCTTCACCGCCAGTGACGCCGCCATGGCCGAGCTGTCCATGGAGGACCTCGCGGAAGCCATGGCGGGACACCCGCCGATCGGTCGCCCGAAGCCCGGCGACCCGACCTCGTCCCGCGAGCAGCGGGGCATGGCCGGAGCCTCCGAGGAACTCAAGGCGGAGATGCTCGAGCTCAACCTGGCCTACCAGGACCGCTTCGGGCATGTCTTCCTCATCTGCGCCACCGGTCTGACCGGCGAGCAGATGCGCGACGCGCTCAAGGTCCGGATCGCGAACACGCCGGACCAGGAGTGGGAGATCGTCCGCGCCGAACTCGGCAAGATCAACCGCATCCGCCTCACGAGCCTCGTGGAACAAGGAGAGAACGCCTGATGAGCACCGAGAAGACCGCCCCCTACGTGTCCACGCACATCCTGGACACCAGCCTCGGCCTCCCGGCCGTCGACGTCGCGGTCACCGTCGCGGCGCGCTCCGGCTCGGACGCCGACTGGGTGACCCTCGGTTCCTCGGCCACGGACGACGACGGGCGCTGCAAGAACCTGCCGGTCCTGCCGGCGGACACCACCCACGTACGCCTCGACTTCGACACCGAGACGTACTTCGCCAAGAAGCAAGCCGATGCGCAGCAGGACGCCCCCGCGAATCGGGACAGCGACGCGTCCGCGGTGTTCTTCCCGGAGGTGGCGATCACGTTCGCCGTCGTCCCGGGCGAGCGCTACCACGTGCCGCTGCTGCTCAACCCGTTCGGCTACTCCGTTTACCGAGGGAGCTAGCAGACATGCCTACGATCCTGGGCCAGAACCAGTACGGCAAGGCGGAGAACCGCGTTGTCAAGATCACGCGGGACGGCGACACCCACCACATCAAGGACGTCAACGTCTCGGTCGCCCTCAGCGGTGACCTCGACGACGTCCACCTGACCGGGTCGAACGCCAACTGCCTGCCGACGGACACCACCAAGAACACCTGCTTCGCCTTCGCGAAGGAATACGGGATCGAGTCGATCGAGCAGTACGGCATCGAGCTCGCCCGGCACTTCGTCGACAGCCAGCCGTCCATCCACCGGGCCCGCATCCGGCTCGAGGAGTACGCCTGGGAGCGGATCGCCGGCTCCGACGCGGGCTCCAAGTTCATCGGCGCCGACGAGGTCAAGCACTCCTTCGTCCGCAAGGGCCAGGAGATCCGCCTCGCGCAGATCACCTACGACGGCGAGAAGTTCGAGGTCCTCTCCGGCCTCAAGGACCTCACCGTCATGAACTCCACCAACTCGGAGTTCTGGGGCTTCATCAAGGACAAGTACACGACGCTCCAGGAGGACTACGACCGTATCCTCGCCACGTCCCTGTCGACGTGGTGGCGCCACAACTGGACGTCCGCCGACGAGCGCACGCCGAACTGGAACAAGTCCTACGACCAGGCCAAGAAGCACATGCTCGAGGCCTTCGTCGAGACGTACTCGCTCTCGCTGCAGCAGACCCTCTTCCAGATGGGTTCGCGGATCATCAACAACCGCACCGAGATCGACGAGATCCGCTTCTCCGCGCCGAACAAGCACCACTTCCGCCAGGACCTCTCGTCCTTCGGCCTGGAGAACGAGGCGAAGGACGGTGCCGTGTACTGGGCCGCCGACCGCCCCTACGGCCTCATCGAGGCCACGATCCTGCGGGACGGCGCCGACCAGCGCATCCCGGTCGACATGACCAACCTCTGACGCGGGGCGCGCGCCCCCGTCCGCCCCGCAGTGGGCGGGGGCGCGCCACACCGGAGGGAACAAAGCAATGGCAGTGCCAGCACAAGGGCCGGCGGCAGCCGAAGGCCCGTGTTCCACCCCACCGGAAAGCACCACAGCGACCGCCGAAGCGGTCCACCCGGTGGATGAGAAGCTCCACCCGTCGCGGCTCGTCCCCGCCGCACTCCAGCACATCGCCGCCATGTACGCGGGCGTCGTCACCCCGCCGCTCATCATCGGCCAGGCCGTCCACCTCGACACCGCGGGCCAGACCCGGCTGATCGCCGCGTCCCTGCTCATCGCCGGTGTGGCCACCCTGCTCCAGACGCTCGGCGTCAAGGGACTCGTCGGAAACCGGCTGCCCTTCGTCAACGCCGCGTCCTCCGCGGGCATCGCACCGATGCTCGCCATCGCCGAGACCAACGCCAAGGGCGACCAACTCCCCGCCATCTACGGGGCCGTGATGGTCGCGGGCGTCTTCTGTCTCGCCATCGGACCGTTCTTCGGCCGGCTCCTGCGCTTCTTCCCGCCGCTCGTCACCGGCGTCGTGATCACCCTCATCGGTGTGACCCTGATGCCCGTGCCGGTCAGCTGGGCCCAGGGCGGCGACAAGACCGCCGCCGACTACGGCGACATGCGCTACCTCGCGCTCGCCGGCTTCACCCTCGCCGTCATCCTGTTCATCCAGCGGTTCGGCAAGGGCTTCGTCAAGCAAGTCGCCCTGCTCTTCGGGCTGTTGATCGGCACCCTCGCCGCCATCCCGTTCGGCATGGCCGACTTCGGCGCCCTCAAGTCGGCGCCCGTCGCGGCGCTGCCCACCCCCTTCGCCTTCGGCGCACCCGAGTTCCAGCCCGCCGCGATCATCTCGCTGTGCCTGGTCATGCTCGTCCTGATGACGGAGTCCAGCGCCGGCATGCTCGCCATCGGCGAGATCTGCGAGCGCGACTGCGACGGAAAGACCATCACCAGGGGTCTGCGCACCGACGGCCTCGCCACCTTCCTCGGGCCGGTCTTCGGCGGCTTCCCGACCTCCGCCTTCGCGCAGAACGTCGGCGTCGTCTCGCTCACCAAGGTGCGCAGCCGCTACGTCGTCGCCGTCGCGGGCGGCGCCCTGCTGATCCTCGGCGCCTTCCCGGTGCTGGGCGCGGTGGTCTCGATGGTCCCCATGCCGGTCCTCGGCGGAGCGGGCATCGTCCTCTTCGGGTCCATCGCCGTCAGCGGCATCCGCACCCTCTCGGAGGCGGGCCTCGACGACAGCTCCAACATCATCCTGGTGGCCGTATCGCTCGGCGCGGGCATCATCCCGCTCGCCGCGCCCGGCTTCTACGCCGACTTCCCCGCCTGGGCGCAGACCGTGCTCGGCTCCGGCATCAGCGCCGGCGCACTCGTCGCCGTATCGCTGAATCTCTTCTTCCACCATCTCGGCACCCGCGGCAGCGCCAGCGCCACCGCGGCACTCAAATCCTCCTAGGGTCCTGCCGTGCCCACATCGCCACACACGAAATGAAGGAAGCACCATGGCACCTTCTTCGGCAGACCGCATCGTCATCGAGAACGTCGCGATCGCGACGGTCGACGCACAGGACACCGAGTACGCCTCGGGCCACATCGTCGTCAGCGGCAACAGGATCGAGTCCATCGGGGCGGGACAGGCCCCGAAGGACCTCGAGAACGTCGTCCGCCGCATCGACGGGACCGGCCACCTGGCCACGCCCGGCCTGGTCAACACGCACCACCACTTCTACCAGTGGATCACCCGTGGCCTGGCGACGGACCACAACCTGTTCAACTGGCTGGTGGCGCTCTACCCGACCTGGGCGCGCATCGACGAGCAGATGACGTACGCGGCGGCGCAGGGCTCCCTCGCGATGATGGCCCGCGGCGGTGTCACCACCGCCATGGACCACCACTACGTGTTCCCCAAGGGCTCGGGCGACCTCTCCGGATCGATCATCCGGGCCGCCTCCGAGATGGGCGTGCGGTTCACCCTGGCCCGCGGCTCCATGGACCGCAGCGAGAAGGACGGCGGCCTGCCGCCGGACTTCGCGGTCGAGACCCTCGAAGGCGCCCTCGCCGCCACCGAGGAAACCGTCAGGAAGCACCACGACGCCTCCTTCGACGCGATGACGCAGGTGGCGGTGGCCCCCTGCTCGCCGTTCTCGGTGTCCACCGAACTCCTCAAGCAGGGCGCCGAGTTGGCGCGCCGCCTCGGCGTACGGCTGCACACCCACGGCAGCGAGACCGTCGAGGAGGAGAAGTTCTGCCACGAGCTGTTCGGCATGGGCCCGACCGACTACTTCGAGTCGACGGGCTGGCTCGGTGAGGACGTGTGGATGGCGCACAGCGTCCACATGAACGACTCCGACATCGCCGCGTTCGGCCGGACGAAGACGGGCGTCGCCCACTGCCCGTCCTCCAACGCCCGCCTCGCGGCCGGCATCGCCCGCGTCCCCGACATGCTCGCGGCCGGCGTCCCCGTCGGCCTCGGCGTCGACGGCACCGCCTCCAACGAGTCGGGCGAACTGCACACCGAACTGCGCAACGCGCTGCTCATCAACCGCCTCGGCGCCCACCGCGAGGCCGCCCTCAACGCCCGCCAGGCCCTGCGCCTGGGGACGTACGGAGGTGCTCAGGTCCTCGGCCGGGCCTCCCAGATCGGATCTCTGGAAGCCGGCAAGCTCGCCGACCTCGTCCTGTGGAAGCTGGACACCCTGGCCCACTCGTCGATCGCCGACCCGGTGACCGCGCTCGTCTTCGGCGCGGCCGCACCGGTCACCCTCTCCCTCGTCAACGGCAAGCCGGTCGTCGAGAACGGCCGCCTGCTGCACGCCGACGAGGACGCCATCGCCCGCTCCACGCGGGACGAGGCCCAGCGCCTCGCGCGCATCGTCGCGCAGGCCTGATCCACCGACTCCGGTCAGGGGGGACGGCCCCTGACCGGGGACCCGAGCTGCCGAGCGGGCAGCTCGGGTGCCGCCCCGGAACGTGGCCCAAAGCCTCACGTTCCCGGGGCGGTCAGCACTACCTGGGCGCACAACAACTGAACACCGGTCAGCACCTTGCACCTTGCATCACCATGCACCACCTCCATGAAGCGAAAAGCACCGGCGAGAGCCCGGTGCCGGAAAACAACCGGAGGAGCCGCAGTGGCGACGAAGCCCAGGTTCACCAAGCAAGGCACCACCTCCGCACCCGAGGGCGCGGAGCAGACCAAACATCCGGTCGACGAGACCCTCCCGCCGCTGAAGATGGCGACCACGGGCCTCCAGCACGTCGCCGCCATGTACGCGGGCGTGGTCGCGCCCCCGCTCATCGTCGGCGCCGCGATCGGACTGAGCCCGAAAGACCTCACCTTCCTCACCGGCGCCTGTCTGTTCACGGCAGGCCTCGCGACCTTCCTCCAGACGCTCGGCTTCTGGAAGATAGGCGCCCGGCTCCCCTTCGTGAACGGCGTCACCTTCGCCGGCGTCGCCCCCATGCTCGCCGTCGTCGCCTCCACCAAGGACAAGGACGACGCGCTGCCCATCATCTTCGGGGCGGTGATCGTCGCGGGCATCCTCGGATTCATCGCGGCACCCTTCTTCTCGAAGATGGTCCGCTTCTTCCCGCCGGTCGTCACCGGCACCGTCATCACCCTCATCGGTGTCTCCCTCATGCCCGTCGCCTTCGGCTGGGCCCAGGGACCCAACCCCGCGGCATCCGACTTCGGGTCGATGAAGAACCTGTCGCTCGCCGGCATCACCCTGCTCATCGTGCTGCTGCTGCGCCGCTTCACCACCGGCTTCGTCAAGCAGATCGCGGTCCTGCTCGGCCTGGTCGTCGGCACCCTCATCGCGATCCCGTTCGGCGTCACGGACTTCGGCCCGGTCGGCGACGCCGCGATCGTCGGCTTCCCGACCCCGTTCCACTTCGGCGCCCCGCAGTTCGCCGGCGCGGCCATCGTCTCGCTCTGCGTCGTCATGGTCGTCTCGATGACCGAGTCCACCGCCGACATGCTCGCCCTCGGTGAGATCGTCGGCCGGCCCGCCGACGAGAAGACCATCGCCGCCGGCCTGCGCGCCGACACCCTCGGCACCGCGATCAGCCCGCTGTTCAACGGCTTCATGTGCAGCGCCTTCGCGCAGAACATCGGCCTCGTCGCCATGACCAAGATCCGCAGCCGGTTCGTGGTCGCCGCCGGCGGCGGCTTCCTCGTCCTGATGGGCCTGTGCCCCATGGCCGCCTCGCTCATCGCCGTGGTCCCGCGCCCGGTGCTCGGCGGCGCCGGCGTCGTCCTGTTCGGCTCGGTCGCGGCCAGCGGCATCCAGACCCTGGTCAAGGCCGGCATGGAGAAGGACAACAACGTCCTCATCGTCGCCGTCTCGCTCGCCGTCGGCCTCATCCCGATCGCGGAGCCGGAGTTCTACCACGCGTTCCCGGAGAACGCGAAGATCATCCTGGACTCGGGCATCTCGACCGGCTGCGTCGCCGCGGTGGTCCTCAACATCCTGTTCAACCACCTCGGACGCGGCCGCGACGCCGATGACGTCACCTCGCCGATGGAGTCCGGCGACGCCATCGCGGAACAGCGCACCGCGCACTCGGCGGCCGCCGCGCACTGACGCCGCGACACGGAGACAGAAGCAGAACACGGAGGGCGTCGGTGCCGACGACAAGGCACCGGCCCCCGCCGGTTCTCCGCCCCCGGAGAAGAGTCCGGCGAAAAACCCGACTGACAGATCATCGCGTGTGTGGTTACGATGCCCGCGATGCTGAACACCTCCTCGCACCGATTGGGGGAACCGTCCACGCAAGGTGAGTGCTGATGGCACATCACCTCCCGGACGGAATTCCACCCCACCTGCTGATGTGGCAGCGCGTACGCCGTTACGCCGTGCCACCGTCCATGATCGAGACCGCCACCGCACGCCGCGGTGCGGGCGACTGGGCCGGCGCCTGCGCCGCCGCCCGCGTCGACCCCGACCTCGATCTGCGCGCCGTGCGCCGTCGCCACGGCACCGAACAGACCGCTCGCCTCCGCGCCGACCTGCGCCGTCTCGCGCCGGACCTGCTGCGCTGGCACCTGCCCCGCATGGCCCCCGACGGACGGCTGCGCCCCGGCCTGACCGTCCCGCTCGTCCGCTACGGCGCACCGGGCGACCCGCCCCTGCACCTCGTCGCACGGACCATGCCGGTCGGCGCCGACGCGGGCCAGCGGATCTCCCTGGCGCTGTGGGAGGGTTCGGGCGGCGCCCCGCTCGGCGACCACCCGCATCCGCACCCCGACCGCCGCTTCCGGCTCGACCTGCACCGCCACCTCTGGGACGCGGAGCGCAGCGCCGAACTCGCGGCCCGCGCCCCGGCCGACCTCGCCACCGAGGCGGAACTGCTGCTGCGCGGCGCCACGGGCCGCCCGCGCGGGGTGTTCACCGTACGGCTCGACGCCCGCCGGCGTGCCGTGCTCGAACTCGTCGCCCCCGACGACAGCCACGTCCCCACGGTCCGCCCGCTGCGCGACGCCGTGCCGGCCCGCCAGGCCGCCGCACTGCCCGCGCTCCCCGAAGCGGCCGTCCACGAGGCCCCCGACCTGTCCCTCCTTCGCGCCGGACTCGTCACCCTCGACGCCCTCCACCCCTTGGTCGCGGCGGCCCTGCACCCGTACGCCCCGCCCGAGCCGGCGCTGCCGCACGACGCCGACGCCGCACCGGCCGACCCGCACCGCGTCGAGTGCCGCGGCGAGATCCACCGGATCGCGCTGCGCGACGGCGTCCTGACCGCCGTCGACCACGACGCCGAGCAACTGCGCCGCGAGGACCTCCTGGTGGCGCTCGGCGGCCCGCCGCTGCCCTGCCTGCGCGCCATCGACGCGGTCCACCGCACGCCCGAGGCCCTGCCCGCCGTACGCGAACGGCTCGGGCACGGTGACGTCCGCGGAGCGCTCGACGTCGTCGAAGGCCTGCTCGGCCCGGGAGCGATGCTCCGCGCCGGTCCGCTCCGCGACGCACTGGAACAGGCCGCGGCGGGCCGGGTCGACCACGGCCTCTTCCGCTCCGGCCTGCCGGACGACCACCCCGGCGCGGCCGCCGGCCCCGGTGGCCGGCTGCGCCTCGCCCGGAGCCTCCCGCCCGAACTCCTCCTGAAGCGGGGGCGACGGAACGGGTGGCGGCGAGCCCCCAGCAGGTGACGAGCCGTCGCCGGCCCGCACCCCCGAAGGGGCGCCGGACCGTGCCGAGATGCGGCTCCGCCGCGTGCTCGCGACCCTCGTCCGCCGATGCCGCTCGATCTTCTTCCGAACTCCGGACGGGCGTGTGTCCCGTCCCCGAACACCCCTGGTGATGCCCATGACTGTCAGTACCCTTCTGCCCACGCCCACCCAGACCCCCGCGCCCCATGAGAGCCCCGCCTCCCGACTCGCCGTCGCCGGGGACCTGTTGGCGCTGCTGCGGTGCACCACGACCGAGCCCCGGCCCGACGAGCAGCTGGAGGCGCTGACGCTCGCCGTCGCCGCCGATCTGCCCGTGCTGCTGTGGGGCGAGCCCGGCATCGGAAAGACCGCCGCGCTGAACCAGCTCGCCGATTCGCTCGGGCTGCCGCTGACCACCGTGATCGCCAGCGTGCACGAGCCGTCCGACTTCTCGGGGCTGCCGATCGTCGGCGAGGACCCCGCCGTGCAGGGCGTGCCGATGGCGCCGCCGCAGTGGGCGGTCGAACTCGTCGCGGCGGGGCGCGGACTGCTCTTCCTCGACGAACTGTCCACCGCGACCCCGGCCGTGCAGGCCGCGCTGCTCCGGGTCGTCCTGGAGCGCCGCGTCGGTTCGCTCCAACTGCCGCCCGGCGTACGGATCGTGGCCGCCGCCAACCCGCGGGCCTCCGCCGCCGACGGCTGGGAGCTGAGCCCGCCGCTCGCGAACCGGTTCGTGCACCTGTACTGGGTGCACGACCGCGACGTGGTCGTGCGGGGCCTCGGCGGCGTCTGGCCCCGGGCCACCCTGCCGAGCCTGGACCCCGACCGGCTCGCCGACGCCGTCGCACTCGCCCGGCGCGCGGTCTGCGGCTTCCTGGAGGCCCGCCCCACCCTGATCCACCGGCTGCCCAACTCCGAGACCCGGCGCGGCGGCGCCTGGCCCTCGCCGCGCAGCTGGGAGGCGGCGCTGACCCTGCTGGCGTTCGGCGCCGCGGCCGGTGTCTCGCGCGAGGTGCTCGCCCTGCTCGTGCGCGGCGCGGTCGGCGACGGCCCCGGGCTCGAACTCCTCGCCCACCTCGACCGGATGGACCTGCCCAACCCGGAGGACCTCCTCGCGCAGCCGCCCCGCGCGGAACTCCCCGAGCGCGGCGACCTGCGCCAGGCCGCGCTCGAAGCGGTGGTCGCCGCGGTGGGCGCCCGCCCGGAACAGGCCCGCTGGGACGCGGCGTGGACCGTCCTCGTACGCGCCCTGGAGACCGGCGCCCCCGACCTCCTGGTCGCCCCCGCGACGGCCCTGGCCGGGCTGCGCCGCGACACCTGGGAGGTCCCGGCCGCGATGGAACGCCTGGCCGACGTCATCGGCATCGCCCGGACCGCCGACCGCTCGGTGGACCGCGTCCGGGCCGCGGCGAAGGGGGCCCGCCGATGACGAGTACGAACCCGGCACCGCGCCGCTCGCCCCGCCCCCTGCCCCGGCCCATGGCCCCGCCTCCGCCGCCGCGCCCGGTGAAGGCCCCGCTCACCCGGCCGCCCGCCCGCACCCCCGACACGTCCGGGCTGCCGCTCGACATGGAGAAGCTGCTCGCCGCGCGGCTGCACGCCGTGAAGGTCCGCCCCTACCTCGCGGCCGCGCTGTTCGCCCTGCACATCGTCGAGGACCGGGCCGTGCCGACCATGGGCGTCGACGCCCACTGGCGCTGCTACGTCTCGCCCGCCTTCGTGGCCCGGATGAGCGTCGAGGACCTGGCCGGGGTCTGGGTGCACGAGGTGTCGCACCTGCTGCGCGACCACCACGAGCGCGGCGCCCGCTACGCCCGCGAACACGAGGAGCACGGCGCCTTCCAGCGCCTGCGCCGCAACATCGCCGCCGACTTCGAGATCAACGACGACATCTACGGCGACGGCCTCCCGCGACCCGCCGGTGTCGTCCTGCCCTCGCGGCTGAGGCTCAGCGACGGCCTGCTGATGGAGGAGTACCTGCGCACCGCCTCCATGAAGGGTCTCGCCGGCGACCTGGCGTGGCTGGACTGCGGCAGCGGCGCCGACGGCGAGCCCCGCCCCTGGGAGCTGGGCCCCGACGGCGCCCAGGGCCTCACCCGCCAGCAGCGGGACGCCGTACGGTTCCGGGTGACCGAGGCGATCAAGGGCGCCCCCGGCGAGGCGCCCGCGGGCTGGCGGCGCTGGGCCGACGAGGCGTTCCAACCCCCGCAGCCCTGGCGGCAGTTGCTCGGCGCCGCGATCCGCTCGGCGGCGGGCGCCCCCGGCGTCGGCGAGAACCACAGCTACCGGCGACCCTCGCGCCGCTCCGCCTCGCTGCCCGGCGTCGTCCTGCCGAGCCTGCGCCGCACGCCGCCCCGCGTCTGCGTGGTCATCGACACGTCCGGCTCGGTGAGCGACGCCGAACTCGGCAGCGCCCTGCTGGAGGTGGCCGCGATCGCCCGCGCGGTGGGCGGCCGGCGCGACCTCGTCTCGGTCGTCTCGTGCGACGCGGCGGCCGGGGTCGCGGTCCCGCTCTGTCGCGCGGAGAGCCTGGAACTCGTGGGCGGGGGCGGCACCGACCTGCGCTCGGGCTTCGCGACGGCCCTGCGCCGAGGCCCGGGCCCCGACGTGATCGTCGCCCTGACCGACGGCCAGACCCCCTGGCCCTCCGAACGCCCGCCCTGCCGCACGGTGGTGGGCCTCTTCCCGCGGCCCGCCCGCCGGGTGAACGAGAACGACGAGGACTACGAGCCCGACGGCCCCCCGGACTGGGCCCGAGTGGTCACGATCGGCTGAGAGCGCGGGGCTGTTCCGATCCTCGGCTCCGCCGCGTGGGCGCGCCCCGTAAGGGGCGCGGGGAACTGCGCGACCAGCCACGACGCGACGGAAAGCCGCCCCGCGACCGAACCAGGCAGACGGTCCGCGCAGACCGACTCCCCGCACCCCAGCGGGGCCTATCCCAACTCACCCGATGTGATACGCATCCCCGTACACCTTCCAGTCGAGCGGCGTCTCGAGCCCCAGGTTCCCCTTCCGGAGGAAAACCCGCTGAGCCGTGTCGACCCGGCTGGTGTCACTGTGCGCCTCCTCCTGCTTCATGGCCCACACCCGCGCGTCGAGGAACGCGTCGAGCCACTCCACCTCGTCCCCGCCCCGCGCCGGCGGCTGAGCCGCGCGGAGGGCGCGCGCCCGGATCCCGCCGAAGCTGGTGGGGTCCGACCCGTCGCCGTGCATCACGATGGCGTCGTAGTACGCGAACTGCCCGAGCGTGCCGACCCCGTCGGCCTTGCCCCGGGACACCGCCGGGTCGAAGTACACCCGGTCCCGTTCGTCGTCCTGCGCCCGCCGGAAGGCGCTGTCGCGGGCGGCCTCGGCCCAGGCGTCGGGGAAGCCCGGGTCCAGGCCCTCGTGCGAGTCGCTGCCGTCGACCGCGCGCAGGGCGGGCAGGTACGCGGCGAGGGGGTTGTCCGGCTCGCGCCGGGTGTAGAGCTCGACGAGGTCGAGCATGTCGCCGGTGCCGGAGCAGAACCCGATGATGCCCGCCGTGTAGCCGCGGCCGTCACCGATGTCCTCGATGTACCGGTACTGGGCCTTCCAGTCGAGCGAGGAGTTCTCGGCGCTCGACACGAGCTGCATGGCGATCTCCTTCTTCGCCGGGTCGTCGAGCCCGACCGCACGCGCCGGCAACCCGGCGGCCCCGGCGAGCTGGGTGGTGAGGAGCGGCGCCGCCACGACGGTGGCGCCGATGAGGGTGAGCAGCGTGCGACGGGAGGTGCGTATGTGGGGGGTGGGCACGGTTCCTCCTGGGGGAGTTGAACGTTCCGCCGACTGTTAGGAAGGTTTCCTACCAGAGATCCGGCGGCACGTACACCCGTCGAACAGCCGTCAGACGTCTGCGGAGCGGGTCCCGTTCAGCCCTGCCGCAACCGGTCCCGCACCTGAACCGCCAGGTCGTACGTGCTGCCGGTGGGCCGCGTCGCGAGCGCCCCCGGATCGCGGATCCACGCGGAGTCGAACGCGTACCAGTCCTGCTTCGCGGGCGCGCGCCCCGCACCGAGCGCGGCCCGCAGCTCGGAGAAGTACGCCGCCCAGCGCTTGCGGTACAGCCCGCCGACCAGGCCCGCCCACTCCCGGTTCGCGTAGTCGTGCAGGCCCGCCGCCGCACCCGACCGCGTCCCCCACACCGTCACGATCGACAGCGCGTCCTGCGCGAGCCGGTTCCGCTCGGCGGTGTCGGCGCCCCAGGCGCGCGCCTCGGCGACCCAACGGCCCAGCAGATGGCGGGAGTCGGTGGCGAGCAGCCGGTCCAACAGCGTCATGAGGGAGAGCCAGTCCGCACACAGCCGGTCGAACCCGGCCGCGTCCTTCGCCTCGTACGCGGCCCTGATCCGCGGCAGCAGTGACCGGCTGCGGTTGGAGAGCGCCTGCCGCGCCACGTCGAGCAGGTCGGTGCGGTACGCCGACGAACCGCGCAGCCCGGGCCGCACCGCCAGCAGATGACCGAGGGCCTTCTCGAACTCGCCCGCGTCGTAGCGCAGCCGCTTCGGCGACCACGTCGCGGCCGACACGGCCTTGAGCGAGGGGCGCGCCCCGAAGAGCCCGTCCGCGCCCTCCGCCCACTCGTCCGCGCGGGTCGTCCCGTACGCGGTGCGCCGCAGCACGTCCCAGGCGGCGACGGCCCGCGCGTCCCGCTCCCCGTACCGGGCCACGGTATACGCCTCGAACCAGCTCTCGAGGTCCAATGCCCCGTCGGTCCAGGCGAGTTCGGAGAACAGCTCGAACGCGGCCGGATTGTTGTCGGCCGCCTCCGGCAGCAGCGCCGTACCGCGCAGCGCGCTGCCCGGACGGTCCCGCCAGGCCGGGAACAGCTCCGCCCAGTCCCGGGTGTTGGCCCCGAGCACGGTGTGCCCGCCGAAGTTCCAGATCGAGCCGAACGCGTACGGCGTGCCGCCCCAGTCCGCGTCCCGGTCGGTGATGCTCGTGAAACGGTCGGAGAGCCCGTCGACCACCAGCATGTGCCGCTTGTCGATGGCGTCCACGATCGCCCGCGGCGGATTGTGCCGCCAGCCGAGGATCACCCAGACCGCGTCGCCGCGCGCGTCCCGCAGGCCCCGCTCGACGCCGCGCGCCGCTTCCCCGACCGGCACGTCGCCCGCGCTGCCGCCCTCGTGCAGCAGATCCATCTTGAACAGGCGGGCGGGGCCGAACAGCTTCTCCTGTTCCCGGTAGAACGCGGCGGCCACCGAGGCGAACTGCCGGCCGCGCGGATCCAGCCACTCGGGGCGCCGGTACCCGTACCAGTCGCCCTGCGGCACCACGTGCGCCCCGGGATTGCGGTCCGCGAAGCCCGGCGGCACCGTCCCGAAGTAGCCGGGGAACACCGGCTCCATGCCCAACTCCCGCACCCGGTACGCGATCCGGCGCCCGAGCCGGGCCCGCGCCGCGAGCAACTGCGCCGAGACGGGCCCGCCCGCCGGGCCCGCCATGTTCTGCAGCAGCCACCACGGCTGGTGCGCGGGGGAGGGGATCCAGTCCCGCAGCTCGGCGTCCGTGTACCCGAACCCGCGGAACACCCGGTGGTAGAGCGCGTCCGCGCCGGCCTGCACGAACACCTCGTTGAACCCGTGCAGCGCGAGCACGTCCAGCTCCCGCTCCCAGTACGCCCAGTCGTGGTACGCCCCGGTGTAGCCGTCGTTCGTGTCGTTGAGCACGAACCGGTGCGGCACGCCCGCGTGCCCGGACAGCGCCCGTGCCGGCAGCGGCAGCCGGTCCG
Organism: Streptomyces sp. NPDC059524; assembly: GCF_042749255.1. Lineage (NCBI taxonomy): Bacteria > Bacillati > Actinomycetota > Actinomycetes > Kitasatosporales > Streptomycetaceae > Streptomyces > Streptomyces sp. NPDC059524. Next base: position 19,394 of record NZ_JBHYTK010000098.1, read on the forward strand.
GCAGGTCCACCTGCTCGCCCGCCCAGGAGATGTTGGCGTGCACGACGTCCTTCAAGTACCGGCGCAGACCGGCCAGCTGCACGGCCGGCGAGGAGCCCGTCACCCGGATCCGGCCACCCGAGGCCGCCACCCGGTAGGTGTCGTGCGGGCCGCCCGGCGGATCGAAGTCCAGCTGGTCCGCGGCGGGTCCGAGCAGACGGCGCGCGGCGCGTGCGGCGGCGCCGCCGGTCGCGGCGGAGGAGGGCAGGGCGTCGGCCCGGTCGGCCCCGGCGGTGCAGGACACCGCGGCCGATCCGGCGAGCGCGGTCAGGAGCGTACGGCGAGCCAGCGGCATGGCTCCTGCATACCCGGCGCGACCCCCGCCGGACGTGACGCCATGCCGAAGCCCCGGCAGGGGACAGGTGAACGACGCGCTCCGCGGCGCGGCGGCGACCCCGCTCGCTGCGGCCGGATCGCGTGTCGATTCATCGGATGTGGTGCCGTCGGGATGGCTGATTCGCGCCCGCTGTGGCCGCAGTGGGCGGGTGCGGGATGCATTGACATCCGATGTATGTGCCTCTACGTTCCGATGCGTTTGGTTCGCCTCAGGTCCCACGCGCCACGCATGTACCGACGTACCCACACCCCGGGAGCCGCACCATGCGCATTCAGCGAAGCATCGCGGGACTCGCCGTCCTGCTCGCCGCGACCCTGGCGGCCACGGCCGCCGGGCCGGTCTCCGCCGCCCCGTCCGAGGCGCCGGCGGCCGCGGGCGCCACCGGCGCGGGGCCCGGCACGGACTACGCCCACGACGACCCCTTCACGTCCGAGCGCACCGACTGGTGGCGCCAGGACCGCTTCGGCATGTTCATCCACTTCAGCGCCTACTCCAACTGGGAGGGTGAGTACCCGCGGGCCGACGGCACCGTCTGCCGCGACGCCGAGTGGATCCAGCGCTCGTGCAAGATCCCCAGAGACGCGTACGAGAAGAAGGCGGCGACGTTCGACCCCGCCGACTTCGACGCGAAGGCCGTCGTGAAGACCGCCAAGGACGCGGGGATGAAGTACATCGTCATCACGTCCAAGCATCACGAGGGTTACGCGATGTGGCCCACGAAGGTCAACTCCTGGAACCTGCGCGACCATTCGTCCTTCGACAAGAACCGCGACATCCTCGCCGAACTGAAGAAGGCCGCCGACGACGCGGGCATCAAGCTCGGCTTCTACTACTCGATCTGGGACTGGCACGACCCGGACTTCCCGGACCCCGCGACCTTCCCGAAGTACGAGAAGCGCATGTACGCCCAGCTCAAGGAGCTCGTCGACTTCTACGACCCGGCCCTGCTGTGGTTCGACGGAGAATGGGACACCGAGGACCCGCACAACCCGTGGACCGCGCGCGACGGCGAGCGCCTGGAGGCCTACCTCCACGACCTCGACCCGGACCTCGTCGTCAACAACCGCGTCGGCAAGCGCCGCGTCGTCGACGGCGACTACGGCACCCCCGAGCAGACCATCCCCGACGCCCCGGTCGACGGCCAGCTCTGGGAGTCGTGCATGACCCTCAACGGGCACTGGGGCTATGCCCGTTACGACCAGAACTGGAAGTCCCCCGGCAGCCTCGTCCGCAACCTGCTCGCCACGTCCTCGCGCAGCGGCAACTACCTGCTGAACGTCGGCCCGGACAGCCGCGGCCGCATTCCGCGGCAGTCCGTGGACCGCCTGAAGCAGATGGGTGACTGGCTCCGCGCGGACGGCCAGGGCGAGGCCGTGTACGGGGCCCGCTACGGAGGCCTCGTCGACGAGCCGGCCTGGGGCTCGGTCAGCCGCAAGGACGACGTGCTGTACGCCGCCGTCACCGACTGGCCCGCCGCCGGACAGCCGCTGCACCTCAAGGCCCGCACCGACTTCAAGATCGCGCACGCGCGCGTGCTCGGCAGCGACCAGGAGGTCACCGTCACCCGCTCCGGCGACGGCTACGACCTCATCCCGTCCGGCGGGCCCACCAACGACATCGCCACCGTCGTCCGGCTGACCGTCGACACGGGCCCCGAGACACCCACGAGCACCGGTCACGGCCTCAAGCAGGAGATCTTCGACAACGCCACACTCAGCGGCGACCCGAAGATCACCCGCGTCGACCCGACCGTCAACCACGCCTGGAAGTACGCCGGTTCACCCGACCCGAGCATCCCCGCGGACACCTTCTCCGTCCGCTGGAGCGGCCACCTGACCGCCCCGCGCACGGAGAACTACACCCTCACCACCGTCTCCGACGACACCGCCCGCGTCTGGATCGACGGCAAGCTGGTCGTCGACGCCTCGGATCCGCACGGCCCGCGCGTCGACAAGGGGACGGTGCGCCTCACGGCCGGCACCCGGCACGCCATCCGGATCGACTACACGGAGAACACCGGCGAGGCCCACATGAAGCTCCTGTGGTCCAGCCCGGACCAGGAACAGGAGATCGTCCCGGCCCACCGGCTGACGGCGGACTGAGCCCCCGGCCGACCGGCGGACCCGGAATCCGGCCTACAGGCCGAAAACGCCCGGGTCCGCCGACAGCTCCTTGAAGACCTGCCGCGGATCCGGCACCAGCTTGCGCGCCTTCAGGTCCAGGATCCCGCCCACGGCGGACACCTCCGCCGACACCGTGCCGTCCGCCTTGCGCACCGTCTGACGCATGCGGAACGTCTTGCCCTCGCCCCACTCGAAGACACAGTCCACGTCCACCTCGTCGCCGGCCCGCAGCTCGCGCAGGTAGCGGATGGTCGTCTCCAGCGCCACCGGGCCCACGCCCCGGGCCAGCAGGTCGCCCTGCTCGATGCCGCCGTGCCGCAGCGCCGACCAGCGCGCGTGCTCCGCGTACTGGAGGTAGACCGCCTGGTTCAGATGTCCCTGGGAGTCCGTCTCGTAGCCCCGGACCTGGATGTGCACGGAGTACGGCTCGCTGTTGTGCGGATCGGTCACGATGTTCCTCTCGCCGCGCGCCCTGCGCTGCATGTCTGCCTGCCCCTGTGCCTGAGCGCTTGCTCAGGCCTCTCGACGAGGCCAACAGCCGGGACCGGCCCCGCATTCCTCGCCTCCGCCCGGAGCAGGGGATCACGCTACGTGCGTCTGGGCGAGGCGAGCAGCCAGCGCTCGCCCCGCTTCCCGGCGTGCTCGCTGACCTGCCAGCCGGCCTCGGTCAGCGTCGCCGCGCAGGCCGCGAGGCCCGCCGCGTCCGGATGGTGCACCGACACCGCCTCGGGCTGCGGCGTCGACGTCACCCGGTAACCCGGCGCCGCGGTGCTCGCCGGCTCCCGGCCCGCCGCCTCCAGGGCGAGGGCCGCCGCGTGCTCGAGCCGGCCGCGCTCCCACGCGCAGGGCCGGTCGAGCGCCCCGTCCGGATTCGTCATCCGGCGTATCTCGAGCAGTCCCTGCCAGGCCGTGCGGACCTCGCGGGTCCGCGCGGGCGAGGCCACGGCGTCCGGCTCGCCGCCAAGCCGCGCCCGGAACCGCCCGTCCCGCTGAGCCTCCGGCTCGGGTGGCGGCGGCAGCTCCGGGCCCGCCTCCCGCAGCCGGTGGCCCTCCGGGGTCAGGAAGTGGGCGTGCGGCGGCCGGGGATGCCGGAACGCCAGCTTCAGCACGACGAGCCGCGCCAGCTGGGCCTCGCTCCCCGTGATCCGGCCCGTCTCCGGATCGGCCGCGTCGATGATCCGCCGCTGGGCGGCGGTCGGCGGTCTGGTCATGGCACACCTCCTGACCACGATGGTGCACGGGAGCACTGACAACGCGGATCACGCGGATCACGCGGACAGCGCCGATCACGTCGGCAGAGCCGGCCACGCTGACGGGGCCGATCACGCCGACGGGGCCGATCACGCCGACGGGGCCGGCCGCGCTGACCGTGCCCATCACGCCGGCGGAGCCGATCACGCCGACGCGGCCGGTGATGCCGACAGGGCGGGTGATGCCGCCAGGTCCGATCACGCCGACACGGTCGGCCACGCCGACAGTGCCGACCACGCTGCCGGGGCCGTCGAGCTCTGGCTCAGGGCCGCAGGTTCCAGCCCGCGATCACCGGACGGCCGTGCTCCGTGCTGATCCGGCTCACGGTGCCCGTCGCCAGCAGGAAGTGCGCGCCCTCGGACGCCGGCAGGCCGAGGCGCCGCGCGGTCAGCACCCGCAGGAAATGGCCGTGCGCGACGAGCACGACGCTGCCCTCGTTGTTCGCGAGCGCCGCGTCCACCTTCGACAGCATCCGGTCCGCACGCGCCCCCACCTGCTCCGGCGTCTCGCCCGGATGCTCCGGCGGACCCGGCGCCACCCCGTCGTCGAACAGGAACCAGTCGGGCCGGGTGCGATGGATCTCCAGCGTCGTCACGCCCTCGTAACCGCCGTAGTCCCACTCGCACAGGTCCGGGTCCACCACGGCCTGGTCCAGGCCCGCGAGCTTCGCCGTGTCCCGGGCGCGCCGCATGGGGCTCGTGAACACCGCCCCCACGTGGTAGCTGCCGACGAGCGGCGCGACCCGGCGCGCCTGCTCCCTGCCGTTCTCCGTGAGCGGGATGTCCGTCCAGCTCGTGTGCCGTCCGTTCAGCGCCCATTCGGTCTCGCCGTGCCGGACGAGGAGCAGATCACCCAAGGTTCACGCCTGTTCATGAGGTCTCGTGCAGGTCCGGGGCCATTCTCCCCGGTCCGCGCTCCCCGGCGCGGACCGGGGAGCGCGGACCGTGATTGTCAGACCCGGCCCGTAAGGTCGTACGGGTCGTGGAGACCGGGCCGCACGGGACGCGGACCGGACGTGAGCAGTGAGCAGTGACCAGGAGGAGGTGACGTGGCGTGACACCGCCGGAGCCGCAGGCCGTGGGCGCGGAGGTCGCCGCCGTCTTCCTGCCCGCGCCCCTGCCGCGCGAGGGCCGCATCGCTCTCTGGTGCCCGGACGGCGCCGGGCCGCCCGGCGCCGACGAGGAGATCACGGTGGTGCGGCCGCACGGCACCGGCGTGCGCTCGCGCAAGGTGCCCGCGCGCGTGCTGTCCGTGGCCGACGCGCTGCCGCTGCTCCTGCGCGCCCGCCGCACCGGCGCCGCCCACCCCGCCACCGCCGCCTGGGGCGCCGCCGCCGCGCACGCCCTGCACCTGGTCGCCCGCGGCCGGATGCTGCCCGGACTCACCGCCTCCGACCACGACGCCTGGCGCGCGGGCCCGCTCGACGAGGACGACGTCGCGCAGATCCGGGGCATCGCCGCGGCCCTGCCGCCCGAGGGGTACGCGACCCCGCTCCCGGGCCGCCGCCCGCTGCGGCTGCCCGAGCCCCAGGCCCTCGTACGCGCGTTCCTCGACGCCGTCGCCGACACGCTGCCCCGCACCCCGGCCGCGGCGCACGCGGCCGGCGCGCCGTTCGCCGCGGCCGCCGCCCAGTACCTCCCGCACGCGCGCCCCTGGGCCGTCGAGGCGGCCGCCGGGCTCGACGCCGGGGTGAAGGTCTCGCTCCGGCTCGACCTCGCGCAGCACGCCCTCTTCGACGCGGCCGAGGAGGACGCCACGCCCGAGGAGGCGGGGGAGCGGCGCGCCGGAGCCGCGGTCGTCCAGGTCCACAGCCTCGCCGACCCCACGCGCGTCGTCGACGCCGCCGCCCTGTGGGCCGGGGACGCCGACGAGCACTTCGGACCGCGCGCCCGGATCGACGCCGTGCTCGCCGTGCGCCGTGCCGTCGCCGCCTGGCCGCCGCTCGGCCGCCTCCTGGAGCAGGACGTGCCCGACGTCCTCGCCCTGAGCGAGAGCGAGCTGATCGACCTCCTCGGGCCGGGCGCCGGGCGCCTCGCGCAGGCCGGTGTCGCCGTCCACTGGCCGCGCGAGCTGGCCCGCTCCCTCACCGCCACCGCCGTCGTACGGGCCCAGGCCGCGCCGGGCTCGGCGACCGACGGCACCCCGTTCTTCGACAGCGACGAACTGCTCGCGTTCAACTGGCAGCTGGCGCTCGACGGCGACCCGCTCACCGAGCGGGAGATGGACCGGCTCGCCGAGTCGCACCGCGCGGTGGTCCGGCTGCGCGACCAGTGGGTCGTCGTCGACCCCGACCTCGTGCGCAAGGCCCGCAAGCGCGAGCTGGGCCTGCTCCAGCCCGTCGACGCGCTGGCCGTCGCGCTCACCGGCGAGGCCGAGGTCGACGGCGAGCGCGTCCCCGCCGTGCCGACCGGTCGCCTCGCCGAGCTGCGCGACCGCCTCACCCGCGGCCTCGACACCGTCGAGCCGCCCCCGGGCCTCGCCGCCACCCTGCGCGACTACCAGCTGCGAGGCCTCGCCTGGCTCGACCTCATGACCTCGCTGGGCCTCGGCGGCTGCCTCGCCGACGACATGGGCCTCGGCAAGACCGTCACCCTCATCGCCCTCCACCTGCGCCGCGCCCGCCCGCACCCCACCCTCGTCGTCTGCCCCGCCTCCCTGCTCGGCAACTGGCAGCGCGAGATCGAGAAGTTCGCCCCCGGCGTCCCCGTGACCCGCTTCCACAGCAGCGCCCGCACACTCGACTCCAGCGGCTTCGTCCTCACCACGTACGGCACCGTCCGCACCCGCTCGGCCGAACTCGCGGCGCACACCTGGGGCATGGTCGTCGCCGACGAGGCCCAGCACGTCAAGAACCCGCACTCGGCGACCGCGAAGGCGCTGCGCACCATCGACGCCCCCGCGCGCGTGGCCCTCACCGGCACCCCGGTGGAGAACAACCTGTCGGAGCTGTGGGCCCTGCTCGACTGGACGACCCCCGGACTGCTCGGCCCGCTCAAGGCGTTCCGTGCCCGGCACGCGCGCGTGGTCGAGGGTGAGGTCCCGCTCCAGGGGCACGGCGGCACGGACCCGGAGGCGATCGAGCGGCTGGCCCGGCTCGTCCGCCCGTTCATCCTGCGCCGCAAGAAGTCCGACCCAGGCATCGTCCCCGAGCTGCCGCCCAAGACCGAGTCCGACCACCCGGCCCCGCTCACCCGCGAACAGGCCTCGCTGTACGAGGCCGTGGTCCGCGAGTCCATGGCGCAGATCGAGGCCGCCGAGGGCATCGGCCGCCGCGGCCTCGTCATGAAGCTGCTCACCTCCCTCAAGCAGATCTGCAACCACCCGGCGCAGTACCTGAAGGAGGCGGAGGCCGAGGACAGCAGGCCCCGGCTCGCCGGCCGCTCCGGAAAGCTCGCCCTGCTCGACGAACTCCTCGACACGATCGTCGCCGAGTTCTACGAGGGAGCGGAGCGACTTCCTCAGAAGGGCGGTGGTGGGCGACGGGAGGGCGGCTCGGGCGGTTCCGTCCTCGTCTTCACCCAGTACGTGTCCATGGCCAAGCTGCTCGCCACCCACCTGGCCACGCGTGCGATCCCCTGCCAGCTGCTGCACGGCGGCACCCCCGTCGCCGATCGCGAGCGCATGGTCGACCGGTTCCAGGCCGGTGAAGTGCCTGTCTTCCTGCTGTCGTTGAAGGCCGCGGGCACCGGGCTCAACCTCACGCGCGCGGGCCACGTCGTGCACTTCGACCGCTGGTGGAACCCGGCGGTCGAGGAGCAGGCCACCGACCGCGCCTACCGCATCGGACAGACCCAGCCCGTCCAGGTCCACCGGCTCATCACCGAGGGCACCGTCGAGGACCGCATCGCAGAACTCCTCGCGAGCAAGCGGGCCCTTGCCGACGCCGTGCTCGGCTCCGGCGAGGCCGCGCTCACCGAGCTGTCCGACCGCGAGCTGACCGACCTGGTCTCCCTGCGCAGGGACGCGTCATGAGCGCGTGGGCGAAGCACACGGTCATGAGCGCGCGGGCGAAGCGCACGGTCAGGGGCGCGCACGGGAAAGGAACCGTCATGGGCGCGCACGGGAGCCGCACCGTCATGTGCGCGCACCGGAACCGAACCGTCAGGGAAGCGCACGGGAAGCCAACAGCCTTGAGCGCGAAGGGAAGTGCCCCCTCATGAGCCCCGCCCGCGCCCGGCGCCCCGCCGCGCACGTCCCCGGCCGCGCCCGGGCCGGTGAGCAGGCGCAGGCCCGGCACACCGACACCCGCCGCACCTTCCCGCCGCTGCCGCCCCGCGCCCGGCCGAGCACCGCCTTCGCGCTCACCTGGTGGGGCAACGCGTGGGTGGACGCCCTGGAGGACACCGCCCTCGACCCGGCCCGCCTCGCCCGCGGTCGCGCCTACGCCGACCGGGGCCACGTCGACGCGATCACCGTCACGCCCGGCCGCGTCGTCGCGTACGTGCACGGCTCGCGCCCCCGCCCCTACCGGGCCGAACTGCGGCTGCGCACCCTGCCGGACGAGGCCTGGGAGCGTTTCCTGGACACCGCGGTCTCCCGCCCCGACCACATGGCGTCCCTGCTCGACAAGGACGTGCCGCACGCGCTCGCCGCCACCGCCGACCTGCTGCCCGCCGTCGACGACCTCACCCCCGAGTGCACCTGCCCGGACCGCGCGCACCCGTGCAAGCACGCGGCGGCGCTCTGCTACCAGACGGCGCGGCTCATCGACGAGGACCCGTTCGTCCTCTTCCTGCTGCGCGGCCGCGGCGAGCAGGAGCTGCTCGCCGACCTGACCCGGCGGCACGCCACGCACACGGCGCGCGAGCAGCAGGAGTCACGAGCGGAGGCCTCGGGGCCGGACCTCGACTCACGCCCCGCCCGCGACGTGTTCGCGCAGGACGCGGCCCGACTGCCCGCCCTGCCTCCGGAGTTCCCGCCGCCCGCCCACCCCGAGCGCCCGCCGTCCTACCCGCAGGCGCCCGGCGCCCCGGACCCGCTCGCCCTCGACCTCCTCGCCACGGAGGCGGCGGCCCGCGCCCACGCCCTGCTCACGACGGGCGTCGACCCGCTCGCCGGATTCACGCCGTGGCAGGACGCGGTCCGGCTCGCCGCCGCACACCCCGGCTCCGGCCTCACCGCGGCGACCCGCACCCTGTACGCGTCCCTGGCCCGAGGCACCGGCCGCACCCCCGGCGACCTCGCCCGCGCGGTCGCCGCCTGGCGTCAGGGCGGGTTCGCGGGCCTCGGCGTCCTGGAGGAGGAGTGGGACCCGCCGGCCGGGCCTTTCGACCGCGCCCGCCCCGCGCTCCTCGCCACGGGCCACCCCGAGTTCCGCCCCCGCCGCAACCGCCTGTCGACCCCGTCCCTCCAGCTCCGCCTGGGCCGCGACGGCCGCTGGTACGGCTACGAGTCCGACCCCGGCCGCGAGGACTGGTGGCCCCGCGGCGAGCCGTCCCCGGACCCGGTGGCGGCACTCGACTCGCTGCTCGGCCTCACCTGATCACCGGTCACCGGTCACCGGTGCACGGTCGGTCCGGCGCGGGTGACGAACGTGTCGAGGGCCGCCTTCGCCTCGCGGGAGCGGCGGTCGCGGTCGGCCTCGTCGGTCGCCTCGTGCATGCAGTGCGTGAACTGGAAGGCTCGCGCGGCCAGTTCGCGCAGTGCGGGGTCCGCGCAGACCAGCTGGACGCGGGTGAGCGCGGCGCGGGCGGCGATCCGGGCCTCGTAGGAGGCGAAGCGGGAGGCGTCGGCGGTGCTGCCGGGGCCGTCCTCGTGGGCCCGGTACCAGCGGTCGTTCTGGGCCCGCCGGTAGTCGTGCAGCTCTCCGGCGAACGCGCTGTAGCAGGAGATCCGCTCCTGCCGCATCTGCTCGGCCCGCGCCAGTTCGGCGCTGCGCACGGTGGCCCGCCCCTGGAAGAAGTGCGTGACCACGGACCCCAACAGCGTTCCCAGCACGGCAATCAGCGCCGCTTCCATCGCCTCGCACCCCTCGACTCACCGAACACCGGCCGGCACGAACTCAACCCGATCGGTCCCCCGCTGTCGAGTGCGGACGGGGCCTAGGGCCGGCGCAGGACGAGGGACACGTTCTGCCCGCCGAAGCCGAAGGAGTTGCTCAGCACGGCCTCCTGGGGGACGTCGCGGCGCTCCGTGACGACATCGAGTCCGATGGCGGGGTCGACGCCGGACGGGGTGAGGTTGCGGGTCGGCGGGATCACGCCGTCCCGCACGCTGAGGGTGGCGACGAGCGCCTCGATCGCGCCCGCCGCGCCGAAGAGATGGCCGAGCGCCGCCTTGGGCGCGGTCACGGTGGCGCGGCCCAGGACCTCCCGGATCGCGCGCGCCTCGGCGGCGTCACCGACCGGCGTCCCGGTGGCGTGCGCGTTGACGTGGCCGATCCGCTCCGGGGCCAGACCGGCCTGGGCGAGGGCCTTGCGCATGGCCGAGACCTGGCCGGCGCCGTCGGGGGCGGGCGCCGTGATGTGGTGGGCGTCGGCGGCGATGCCGGCCCCCGCGAGCACCGCGTGGACGCGGGCGCCGCGCGCCTCGGCGTGCTCGGCGCTCTCGAGGATCAGGACGGCGGCGCCCTCGCCGAGGACGAAACCGCTGCGGTCGGCGGCGAACGGCCGGGACGCGGAAGCGGGTTCGCCGGTGTGCCGCGACAGCGCCTGCGCCTGCGTGAAGCCCGCGACGGTGATCGGGGTGAGCGCGGCCTCGGTGCCGCCCGCGATGACGACGTCCGCCTCGCCGGCCCGGATGAGCCGGGCGCCCAGCGCGATCGCCTCGGCCCCCGAGGAGCAGGCCGAGACGGGCGTGTAGGCGCCGGCCCGGGCGCCGTACTCGATGCTGATCAGCGCGGCCGCCGCGTTCGGCATGAGCATGGGCACCGTGCGCGGCGAGACACGCCGGGTCCCGGCCGCCTCCAGGGTGTCGTCCTCCTTCAGCAGCGTCCGTACACCGCCGATGCCTGTGCCGATCGCCGCCGCGAGCCGGTCCGGGTCGGTCTGCGGGGCACCGGCGTCGGCCCAGGCCTCGGCCGCCGCGGTGAAGGCCGCCTGTTGCGA
>NZ_JBHYTK010000099.1:0-21043 GCF_042749255.1 Streptomyces sp. NPDC059524
GCGGGGAACTGCGCGACCGGCCACGACGGCGGGACAGCCGCCCGGACAGGGGCACTCGGCAGACGAGAAGGCACCCCCGCCCCGGGCGGAGCTACCCGCTCAGGCCGACCTCCGCGAGGATCGCCGCCTCCTTGTCCGGCGCGATCCCGTGCCGCTCCCACCCGGACTGCTGCCCGGCGACGGAATCCGCGCCGTCCCGGAGCCACGCCCACGTGTCGGCCACGGTCCGGTCGAGCGGCCGGCACGTCAGCCCGGCCGCCAGCGCGGCACTCACGTCGACGACACCGTCCGTCCCGGGCCACAGCGGCAACTCGGTCCGCCCCCGCACCCCGTGGCGCGCGAGGACCTCCTCTGAGGTCCACACGAGCCGCCCCTGATACCCGGTGGCGTCGAGGCAGGCCGTCAGCAGGTCCCGCATCGTGGCGTGGCCGCGCGGCGCGGTCACGTTGAAGACCCCGGCCGGCGCGGACACCGCGAACGCGGCGACGTCGCGCGCGTCGATCGGCTGCACCGGACGGTCCGGTTCGCGGGGTGCGAGGATCTCGCCGCCGCGCGCGCACCGCCGCAGCCACCACGGCAGCCGCCCGATGTACTCGCCGGGGCCGAGAATCGAACCGGGCCGCAGGATGGTGGTGCGGTCCGCGCCGAACGCCTCGGTCACCGCCCGCTCGCAGCCCGCCTTGCGCATCCCGTCCTGCTCCGCGGGTTCGAGCCCTTCGTAGTACTCGGGCCCGGCGTCGGCCGGAGTGTCGTACGTGGCGGAGGACTCGGTCAGCGGTCCCGCGCCCCAGTTCCGGTAGACGCTGACGCTGGAGACGTAGACGTACCGGTCGGTGACCTCGGCGAGCGCCCGGGCGCCGGCGAGGACGTGGCGGGGCGCCGTGTCGGAGGCGGACGTGTCGATGACGACGTCCCACGGGCCGTACCGGGCCAGCCGCTCGAAGTCGTCGGCGCTGGCGCGGTCGCCGTGGACCGCGAGGGTTCCGGGCAGATACGGGGTGCTCTGTCCCCGGTTGAAGGTCGTGACCTCGCAGTCGTTGGCGAGGGCGTGGCGGGCAACTGCTCTGCCGAGGAACCAGGTTCCTCCGAGAAGGAGTACGTGCATGTGTCGATCCTGCCGGGCTGTGACGCTCGCCACCATCGCCCGTAGGACGTACGTGCGGGGGTTCGAAGTGATCACCGGAGTGATCAATAGGGTGAACCCATGGAGTGATCAATGGCGGCCCCGGCGGCCCCCGGTGACGTCGGAGCCCGATCACCACGCGCAGGCCCGCCGGGTTCTGTGTGCCGCTCAGCTCACTTGCGCCAGAACAGGTGGTGCGTGACACCGCTCGGACTGGGCACGACGTCGCAGTGGTAGCGGTCGAGGAGTTCGTCGGGCGACTCCCACAGGCGGGAGCCGGCGCCGAGCTTCAGCGGGGAGACCGTCACGTGCAGGGTGTCGATCAGATCGGCGTCCAGGAACTCGCGGATCGTCTGCGCTCCGCCGCCGAGCCGCACGTCCTTGCCCTGCGCCGCCTCCTTGGCCTGCGCGAGCACCGTGGCCGGGTCCGCGTCGACGAAGTGGAACGTCGTGTCCGACAGCGTGATCGACGGCCGGACATGGTGGGTCAGGACGAACACGGGGGTGTGGAACGGCGGCTCCTCGCCCCACCAGCCCTCCCAGTCCAGGTTCTCCCACGGTCCCCGCTGCGGCCCGAACTTGTTGCGCCCCATGATCTCGGCGCCGATGTTGTGGTGGAAGTCCCTGGTCAGATAGTCGTCGAGGCCGCGGCTGCCGCCGGGTTCCGTCCGGTTGGGCCAGCTCGCGGTGGCGCCGGCCCAGGCGAACATCTTCCCCGGGTCGGCGTGCCCGAAGGGCCGCTCGAGGGTCTGGTTCTCCCCGGCGCCGTAGCCGTCGCTGGAGACGTTGAAGTTCTGGACCTTCAGGAGCTGCTCGTGTCGCACGGTGTTCCTTCCCTGGCGCGCGTCAGGCGTGGTGGCGTGACATGAGTACCGACCCCGCCCGCCGGCGAAACTCATCGGAGCTCATCGCTGCGCTGCTCCAGGCCGTTGCGCCGGCGGTTCTCCCGGGCGTAGGCGGCGGTGTCAGGTAGGTCCGCGTCGGACGGGTGACGGGCTCGGCGCGTGTTCAGCCGAGGTCGGTGTCGCCGGTGTCCGCGTGGCGGTGGACCTCCTCGCCGCCCACGAAGACGAGCTCGGGGACGGTGCCCGGGATGTCCTCGGGGGCCGCGTCCAGGATGTCGCGCGAGAGGACCACGAAGTCGGCGGCCTTGCCGACGGTGAGCGAACCCCGGTCGTCCTCCAGGAAGTTGGCGTAGGCGGAGCCCATGGTGTAGCCGTGGATCGCCGTGGCGACGTCGACGGTCTCCTCGGGGCGCCAGGCCTCTCCCCCGCCGAGCGGGCGGCGGGTGACAGCGGTGTAGATGCCGACCATGGGGTCCATCTCGGCGACGTTCCAGTCGCTGGAGAAGGCGAGCACGGCCCCGGCCTCGTGGAGGCTGCGCATCGGCCACGCCTTGTGCCAGCGGTCGGCGCCCACGTTGTCGGCCCAGTCCTTGCCGGGGCCCGCGACCTCGGGGGCGCAGTGGCGGGGCTGCATGCAGGCGACGACGCCGAGTTCGGCGAAGCGGGCGGTGTCGGCGGGGTCGAGGCACTCGACGTGGACGACCTGGTGCCGGGAGTCGCGGACGCCGTTGGCCTGCCGGGCGTGTTCGAAGGCGTCGAGGACGACGCGGATGCCGCGGTCGCCGGTGGCGTGCACGAAGCACTGGAAGCCGCGAGCGTCCAGCTTCGCGAGGAGCCCGGCGAACTCCTCGGGCGGGTAGAAGGTGTCGCCGCGGTGATGGCGGCAGCCCGCGTACGGCTCGAGGAGTGCGGCGGTACGGGGCTCGACGACGTCGTCGATGTAGAGCTTGAGGGGGCCGACGCGCAGCCGGTCGTCGGCGTACCGGCGGGCCGCGTCGGCGAACTCGTCCAGGTCGGCGTCGGTGGTGCCGCGCGGGTGGAACAGGGCGGCGACCAGCCGGGAGCGGAGCCGGCCCTCGGCGCGGGCACGCTCGAACAGGGCGAGGTCGTCGAGGGAGTTCTGCGGTTCGACGACGGTCGTGATGCCGTGGCCGATCGCGTCGTCGAGGGACCTGGCGAGGCGGCCGTACTGGCGCTCGGCGGAGGCCCACGGGACGCCGAGCTCGCGCAGCGCGCGGTGGCCCTCGCGGGAGAGTCCCTGGATGGCGAAGTTCTTGACGAACCCGGTGGGTTCGCCGCTCTCCGGGTCGGCCTGCGCCTCGCCGAACGGGAGGTGCGTGCGATCGCGGGTGATGCCGAGGCGGCGCAGGGCGGCGGTGTTGAGCCAGGCCGTGTGCACGTCGTAGCTGAGGACGAAGGCGGGGGTGTCGCCGGTGACGGGGTCGAGGTCGGCGGCGGTGGGCATGCGGCCGCCACCGAGCGCCGAGTAGTCGAAGGCCTCGGCCTCGATCCACTCGGCGTCCGGGTGGGCGGTGTGCCAGGCGCGGATGCGCGCGTGGACCTCGGTGAGGGTGTCGGCGCCGGCGAGCTGGACGCAGGCGGCGTCGGAGCCGAGCCGGACGTGGTTGTGAGCGTCGATGAACCCGGGCAGCACGAGCCGCCCCCCGGCGTCGATCACCCGCGTGTCCGGCCCCGCCCAGGCGGCGGCGTCGCGGTCGTCGCCGAGCCACACGATCCGCCCGTCCCGCACGGCCATGGCCTGCGCCTCGGGCAGCTCCGCGTCGACGGTGTGGATGCGCGCGCCGCGCAACAGCAGGTCCGCCTGGCCGTTGATGCCGGTCCGGGTCATGGGGCGACTCCTTTTAGAATGCCGTTCAACTTTTTGAACGGCATTCAAGATGCGGGGCAAGGAGGCGCCGCGTCAAGACCTCCGACACGCAAGGTGCGCGCCACGGTGGTGCGCGCCGCCCCCGGGCGCTCACGGGCACCCCCCGACGTAGCCTTAACGCAGGAATGGGTTGCGTTTGTGGCGAAGGGCGGCCTAGTCTCCGCTTTAAAGCCGCCACCCACTGCGTTAGGACACCTCCGGTGAAGCCGAACGTCTCCCAGAACATCGCCGTGGTGGAACACATCGGCCGGGCACTGACCATGACGGGCGCCGTCGTCGCCGCGATCGACGCCGGCGACTGGTCCCGTGCCACCCCGTGCCCGGAGTGGGACGCGCGGACCACGCTCAACCATGTCGTGGGCGGCATGCGGATCTTCGCCGCCGAGCTGACGGGTGGGGACCCCGGGGGCGAGCACCACGACGACTGGCTCGGCGCCGACCCGGAGGGGGCCTACGCGAAGGCCGCCGCGGCCGACCGCGCGGCCTGGGAGTTCGCGGCCCCCACCGACGACGACCTCGCCGGGGTGACGGTCCGTCTCGGTTTCGGCTCCGTCCCGGGTCCGACCGCGGCACTGATCCATCTCACCGAGGTCCTCGTCCACGGCGTCGACCTGGCCGTGACCGTCGGCCGGAGCGACCTCGTCGACCAGGACCTGTGCGAGGACCTGCTGGCACGGATGCGACGGACGGACATGGACGCCTTCCGCGGGCCCGGCATGTTCGGCCACGCGACCCCCGCCCCGACGGACTCCTCCGCGCACGTCCGTCTCTTGTCGTTCCTCGGCCGGCAGATCTGAGTCGGCAGGTCTGAGCCGCACGGCCAAGCCGCACAGCCCAGCCGCTCCTTCGAGCCGCACGCCCGGCCCGCCGACGGCATGCCCGGGCGCCGACCGCGGCGGATAGGGTCGGGGCAGGACGAGCGGAGGGGCGTGTGGTGGCGGTGGCGGTGCGGGAGCGCGGCGGGCGACCCTCTGCGGAGCGGATCCTGGAGGAGGTCATGGCCGCGGTCGCCGAGCACGGGCTCGCGGAGCTGACCATGGCGTCGCTGGGCCGCCGGCTCGGGATGAGCGGCGGGCACATCCTGTACTACTTCGGCAGCAAGGACCGGATCTTCCTGGAGGCGCTGCGCCACAGCGAGGGCCTCCTCGCGGACGAGCGCCGCGCGCTGCTGGCCCGGCGGACCCCGGCCGAGCGCAAGCTGGAGCAGTTCCTGGAGCTGTACCTGCCGCGCGGTCCGCGTGACCCGCGGTGGATGCTGTGGATCGAGCTGTGGGCCCGCACGCCGGGCGACGCGTCGTTGCGCGAGGCCCAGGACGACCTGGACGCGGGGTGGCACGACGACCTGACGACACTGCTCGCCCGGGGCGTGCGCCAGGGCCGCTTCGCCGAGCACGACCAGGCCGCGGCGGCGGGTCGACTCCTCGCGCTGCTCGACGGGTTGAGCACCCGTGTGGTGCTCGGACTGCGGGGCGCCGACGCCGCGACGGCCCTGTCCGAGGCGAAGGCCGCGGCGCGCTCCCTGATCCCCCGGCCCTGAGCCTCGGCGGATCCGAACTGATGGCCGCCTCGTCACCCACTCAGGAGATCCGCGTGGTGCAGGCACGTTTCGCTTGACGCGGCTCCTTCTACCGTGGACGACGGTCGCCCCTGCCCCCGCCGACCAGCAGCGCCCTCCTGGGTGCTGCTCAGCGACGGCCTCGGGCAGACGGGGCCCCGTCCTCCGAGGGATGCCGATGACCTCCCTGTTCCACCTCTGCACGGCCTGCCCCCACACCCATGTCTCCCGGGACGTCCGCGACGGCCTCACCGTCGTGCGGATCCGCGGCGAGGTGGACATCGCCACCGCTCCCGAGATCCAGGCCCGGCTCGACGAGGCGACCCGGCCCACCGTCCCGCGCGTCCTGATCGACCTGACCGACGTCGACTTCATGGACTGCTCCGGCCTGCGCCTGCTCGTGCGGGCCGAACGCCGCGTCCGAGAGCGCTCCGGCGAACTGCGGCTGCTCTTCCACCAGCCGGCGATCCACAAGCTGCTCCGGGCGGGCGGCCTGGCCGCCCGCTTCCGTACGGCCGCGCCGCCCCTGGAGCGTTCGCCGTGAGGGCGCCGCTGCGGGCATGATGCCGCCATGCACGACCAGATCACCGTCCAGTGGGTGCACACCGTCTGGACGAAGGAATCCCGCGGCGGCGCGGCGGCCGCCCGCAGGAACGCGGCCCCGGTGGGCTTCCCCCTGCCGGCCGGGCCCCGGTCCGGCGTCCACGTGGTCCGGATGCACGAGGACGACGGCTTCACGCCGTACGACACCGTCCAGGAGGCGCGCACCGTCGATCTCCGGATCGACGCCGAGGGCGGGCGGTTGCGCGTCCTTCCGAAGCTGCCCGGGATCGGTCTGTACACCCGGCGCCGCCGGCCGCCCGCCGTCCGGCTCGCACCCGGCCAGTGGGTCCGCTGGCACCTCAACCACCGCTTCAGCAGCGCCCTCGGCATCCGCGGCTGGACGTACTGGCTCGACACCTACAACGTCGCGTACGGTCCCGTCACCGAGGACGTCTTCCTCTCCGCGCCCACCGTCCTGGTCGACGAACGGGCCTGGCTGCGCTGACTCCGGGCCGCCTCACGGCGTGTCCCCCTTCCACCGCAGGCGCCCCTGGCCGGCCACCGCGTACAGGGCCCGGCCGCCCGCGCCGTACGCGCCCAGTTCGGTCGGCAGGGCCACCTCTCCGGGCAGCTCCTGGCCCGGTGGCAGCGTCACGTCGAGCAGCAGTCCGTCCAGCGGGCCGCCCACCAGCTCCGCGTAGACCCGGCCCGGCTGGGGGCTCGCGTCCTCGTGGTCGGCCCCGTACACCCGGCCCCGCATGAATTCCTGCTCGTCCATGAGGTCGAGCCTCGCATCCGGCACTGACAACGCGGCCGCCGCGGGTCCGGGCGGAGTACGCCGTCGCGCGGCCGCGGCGCGGTGGGCCGAGGCTGGAGGCGTGGAGTATCCCGTGGCCGTCGCCCTCAGCGAGACCGCCGACGAGCTGCCCGTGGGGCCCGGCTGGTGGTACGAGCCCGCGTTCGAGGGCGAACGGCTCGTGCTGCACCGGACCGCGCGGGCCGTGCGCTGCCAGTCGCGCTCCGGCCGGACCGTGACCACGGCGTGGCCCGACCTCGCGGCGGCCGGGCGGACCGCCCTGCCGGCGGGCACCGTCCTGGACGGCGAGGCCGTGGTGTGGACAGGTGGCCGGCTCGACCTCGCGGCGGCGCGGGCCCGGGCGGCCGCTCCGCCGCGCGGGGCCGGAGCGCTCGCCGCCGAACGCCCGGCCTCCTACGCGGTGTCGGACTGCCTGGCCCTGGGCGGCCAGGATCTGCGCGGGCGCCCCTACGCCGAGCGGCGGGCCGTGCTGCTGGACCTCCTCCACGACGTGCCGCCGCCCCTGCAGCCCGTCCCGGCGACGGACGATCCCGAGGTGGCGCGGGTGTGGCTGGAGGGGCTCGCCGCGCAGGGCGTCGACGGGGTCGTCGCGAAGCGGGGCGGCGATCCGTACCGGGCGGAGCGGATCTGGGTGACCGTGCGCGGCGGTGCCCGGGGCTCGGTCGAGGTGGAGGTCGTCGGATACGTGGGGCCGCCGTCCCGGCCGCACCGCGCGGCCGTGCGTCTGCCCGACGGATCGCGCGCCCTGTCGCAGGCGCTGACCGCTCCGGCCGCCGCGGAACTGGCCCGGCACGTCCAGGACGCGGGCCCCGGGCGGCGGGCCCGGACAGCCGGGGGCGAGCGCTACACGACCACGGCGGGCGGCCTGTTCGCCGAGATCGCGCTCGCCGCCCCGCGCGACGGCGGCTTCACCGTCGTCCGCCTGTGCTGACCCGCACCCGCCCCTGGCTCAGCCCGCGGCGCGCTTCACGAGGTCCGCGATGCGGGCCTCCACCTCCGGCGTGAGCTCCGCCAGGGCGAACGCGGAGGCCCACATGGCGCCCTCGTCGAGCCGGGCCTCGTCGCTGAACCCGAGCGTGGCGTAACGGGACTTGAACTTCTGCGCCGACTGGAAGAAGCAGACGACCTTGCCTGCGCGGGCGTACGCGGGCATCCCGTACCAGGTCTTCGGCGCGAGGTCCGGGGCGTTCTCCTTGACCAGGGCGTGGATCCGCTCGGCGAGCACCCGGTCGGCGTCGTCCATCTCGGCGATCTTCGCGAGGACGTCGGCCTCGGGGTCCGCCTTGGCGCCACGCTTCCGGCCGGCCCTGACCTCCTGGGCGCGCTCCTTCATCGCGGCACGCTCGTCGTCGGTGAAGCCCTGCTCCGTGTCCGTCGTACCGGTCTTCTTCGTGGTGGCCATGACGTCGTCCCCTTGTGAGCCGTGGTGCGGATGCGGGTGCGGATATGACGGAAGTCGTGCTGGTCAGACGGCGGACCGGGCGCGGACCCAGCGGTCGTGGACGCCTCGGGTCGGCGCTCCGACCAGTCGGTGCAGTTCGGCCGCGGGCACGTCGGTGCGGTGCAGCAGCACCGTCGCGCGCTCCGCGCGCCGGGCGCCCAGATACGCGTACGGGGACGTCCCGTAGGCGAGCCGGAACTGCCGGGTCAGTTCGCGCGGCGGAAGGTCCGCCGCGCGGGCCAGCGCCTCCACGTCGAGCGGTCGTGCGTACTCCCGGTCGATGCGGTCGCGGACCCGGCGCATCCGGGCGAACCGTTCGAGCCGCCACGCCGTGGTGCGGGCGCGGGCCCATCCTGGACGGCACATGCGAAGCCCCCTCCTGTGCCGGTGCGTCAGCGCAGCTCTTGGATGCGGACGAGATTGCCGGCGGGGTCGCGGAAGGCGCAGTCTCGGATGCCGTAGGGCTGGTCGACGGGTTCCTGGACGACCTCGGCGTCGGTGGCCTGCACCTTCTCGAAGGTCTCGTCGAGGTTGCGGGTGGCGAGGAGGATCCAGCCGTAGGTGCCCTTGGCCATCATCTCCTGGATGGTGCGGCGCTCGTCGTCGGTGATGCCGGGGTCGGCGGCGGGCGGGGCGAGGAGGATGGAGGTGCCG
This sequence comes from Streptomyces sp. NPDC059524, assembly GCF_042749255.1. Lineage (NCBI taxonomy): Bacteria > Bacillati > Actinomycetota > Actinomycetes > Kitasatosporales > Streptomycetaceae > Streptomyces > Streptomyces sp. NPDC059524. The sequence goes on from NZ_JBHYTK010000099.1 coordinate 8,867, forward strand.
GGCTGGTCGACGGGGCCGACCGTGATCCAGCGCATCTTCCCCTCGCCGACGTCGCTGCGGACCTCGAAGCCGAGGGAGTCCCGGTAGAACGCGACGGAGGCGTCCGGGTCCTCGTGCGGAAGGGCCGTGGTGTGAATGGTGATGTCCATGGCCGTAACGGTAGGCGGGGCGGGGCGGGGGCGCTTCTTGATTCCTGATCGTGTGGACCCGGCCCCGCCCCACCGCCCGCGGTGGCGTCAGTCCAGCAGGCCGGCGACCATCTCGGCGAACTCGTCCGGGGTGGCCAGGCGGATGCCGAGGTCCTCGGCCTTGGCGCGCTTGGACCCGGCGCCCTCGCCCGCGACGACGAGGCTCGTGTTCTTCGAGACGCTGCCCGAGGACTTGCCTCCGGCGCGCTCGATCAGCTCGTTCATCTGGTTGCGGGACAGCTTCTCCAGGGGGCCGGTCATGGCTCCGGTGACGACGACCTTCATGCCGGCCAGGGGCCCCGCGTCCGCGGCGGCGGCGTCCGTCTCCTCGGTGCCCTCGGCGGGCGGCGGGGTGGCGCCGGGCTCGGTCATGCTCAGGCCCGCCGCGGCGAGCCGGTCGATCTGCGCGGCCAGCTCCGCCAGTTCGGCGACGATGACCGGGGCCTTCTCGGCGCCGATGCCGTCGACCCGCTGCATGGCCTCCGCTTCGGCGGCCCGGATGTTGTCCATCGTGGCGAAGTGGCGGGCGATGCGGCGGGACATGGAGCGGCCGGTGCCGCGCACGCCGAGCGCGCACAGGACGCGCGACAGCGGCTGGGTCTTGGCCCGCTCCAGCGCCGCCATCAGGTTGTCGGTGCTGGTCTCGCCCATGCGCTCCAGACCGAGGAGCTGCTCGCGGGTCAGCCGGTCGAACAGGTCGGGCAGGCTCTCGACGAGTCCGGCCTCCACGAGCTGGACGACGCGGGTCTGGCCGAGGCCCTCGATGTCGAGCTGGTCGCGGCCCGCCGCGTAGCTGATCGACGCGACCACATGGCAGTTGCGGCCGCGCTCGCAGCGCCAGCGCTGCTCGCTCGTGTCGATGCCGGAGCCGCACTGCGGGCACTCGGCGGGGAAGACGATCTCCTGCTCTTCGCCGGTCCGCAGATGGGCGACGGGCGCCTCGATCCTCGGGATGATGTCGCCCGCCTTGTAGACCATGACCTGGTCGCCGAGGCGCAGTCCGCGGCGGGTGATGTCCGCCGGGTTGTGCAGCGTGGCGTACGTGACGGTGGAGCCGTCGAGCTCGACGGGCTCCAGGACGGCGCGCGGGGCGATGATGCCGGTGCGCCCCACGTTCCACTCCACGGCGAGGAGCCGGGTGATCTTCTCCACGGCCGGGAGCTTGAAGGCGACGGCCCAGCGCGGGGCGCGGGTGCCGGAGCCGGCCGTGGCCTGGTCGGCGGCGAGGTCGGCCTTCACGACGATGCCGTCGATGCCGAAGGGCAGGTCGGCGCGGAGCGCGGCGATCGCCTTGACGCGCTCCAGGACCTGCTCGACGGAGGTGAGGACGACGCCCGGCACGTCCGTGCTCGCCGGGGTGTTGATCCCGAGGGCGGCGGTGCGGTCCATGAGCGCGCCGTGCGCCTCCTCGGCGAGCCGCGCGGCGAGGGCCTCGTCGGTTCCGGGCAGCGCGAGCAGTCCGTAGCCGAAGAAGGTCATGGGGACCGTGTAGGCGCGGTCCTTGGCGCGCAGGGTGCCCGCCGCCGCGTTGCGCGGGTTCGCGAAGGGGTCGCCGCCGTGCTCGGTGCGGACCTCGTTGGCGTACTCGAACTGGGCGGTGGTCATGAGGACTTCGCCGCGCACCTCGAGGGTGACCGGCTCGGTGAGCTCGGCGGGCAGGCCCTCGATCGTGCCGGCGGCGTGCGAGACGTCCTCGCCGGCGGTGCCGTCGCCGCGCGTGACGAGGCGGGCGAGACGGCCGCCCTCGTAGCGGGCGGCGATGGCGAGGCCGTCCAGCTTGGGCTGAACGTTCCAGCTCGCGACCTCGCGCCCGATCCTGCGCTCCAGGGAGGCCGACCAGGTGGTGAACTCCTCGTCCGAGAACACGTTGTCCAGGCTCAGCATCGGGACCGTGTGCGGGACGTCGCCCTCGACCGCGCCGCCCGCGACCTTGCCCGAGGGCGAGTCGGCGAGGACCTCGTCGGGGTGCTCGGTCTCGTACACGGTGATCGCCCGAACGAGCCGGTCGTAGGCGTCGTCGTCGAGCGTGGAGGTGCCGCCCTCGTAGTACGCGGCGGAGGCACGCCGGGCGTCCGCCACGGCCTGGGCGTAGGCGGCGGCGTCGGGCAGCACGAAAGGAACGGCAGAAGTCGTCGTCATGCCCTCCATCCTGCCTCCCACCACTGACAATGCCGTTGCGGCCGCCTCGTGACGGGCAGCGTGGCAGGGTGGCGATCATGACTCTTGATGTGCGCCCCGCCACTGTTTTCGACGACGTCCGTGCCGTGATCGGGCCCAAGTCCCCCGATGCGACGGTGTGCTGGTGTCTGAGCCACCGTGTGCCCTCGAAGGTCGACCACACGCTGAAGGGCCAGGAACGCGGGGCGTACGTGGCGGAGTTGTGCCGCGCGGAGGTGGCTCCGGGGGTGCTCGCGTACGACGGGGACGTGCCGGTGGGCTGGGCGGCGGTGGCCCCGCGCGCGCAGACCTCGTACGCGCGCAGCCGGGTGATCCCGCACGTGGACGATCTGCCGGTGTGGTCGCTGTGGTGCGTGCGGGTGCGGCCCGGGCACCGGAAGAAGGGGGTCTCGCACGCGCTGATCGAGGGCGCGGTCGCCTACGCGCGGGAGCGGGGCGCTCCGGCTATCGAGGCGTATCCGCTGGACAACGGGGAGGCGCGGGTCGACACGACGATGGCGTACGTGGGGATGCGGCGGAACTTCGAGCGGGCGGGGTTCACGTTCGCGGCCGGGACGAAGTCGAAGCTCGTCGGGCTGCCCCGGATCGTGATGCGGCTCGATCTGCGCTGAGGGACGCGCCCGCGCGGTGACGAAGCCGTGACACAAAAGGGGGCAACTGCCGCGCGGGCCCGCGGGTCGTAAAGGGCGAGGGCGGGAGACGGGCGGGCGCGTGCGCGTGCCCGGGGCGTCTTCCCTCCCCCGGGCCGCTCACGTCGTACGGCCCGGATCACCCGGCAGGCCGACCGACATGGGGGAACGACGATGAACGTACGAGTACACCGGGGCACGGCGGCGATGGGCGCGGCGGGGGGCGGCGCCCCCGCCGCCGCCCGCGCGGGCCCGCCCCCGCGCCGGCCCGCCCGCCCGGCGCGGGGCGCCGCGACGGCGCCCCCACTGGGGGTACCGCCTTTTACCGACTGTCTACCCGGGCCCCGGGGGGCGCGGGCGGGGGGGGGGGCCGGCGCCGCACTCGGGGCACTGGCCGCGCCGGCGGGCGCGGCCGGCACCCCGCGCTTCCTGTCCCCGTCCCAGCTGCCGCCGCACCCGTCGTCGGCCTGGTACGCGGGCCCGGTGACGGCCGGGCAGCCCGACCCGCTGCCGATGTGCGTGGGCGACGCGCTGCCGTCGACCTCCGTGCACCGCGCGTACTACACGGACCTGGACACCAACGCGCTCCAGGTGACGGTCGTCGAGCGGGACGCCCAGCACGCGAAGGCCTTCGCGGCGCTGCTCCGCAAGCACCTGGACAGCTGCGCGAAGGACGTCATGGCCGAGTACCCGGACGTGACGGCACGCCAGAAGTACTACGGGAAGCTGCCGGTGGAGGAAGGTGCCGTCGTCTACGGGGTGAACACCCGGACCACGTGGGGCGCGACGGACATCAACCTGTTCTCGGTCGGCCGCGACGGGCGCATCGTCACGGTGGTGCGCTGGGGCCAGATGGGCGGGTTCCGGGACGCGCCCGTGGCCGCGTTCAAGAAGACGACGGTGACCGCGGTGAACAAGCTGCGCTGAGCGGTGGCCGAAAAGCGCGGGGCGGTCCCACGGATCGTCCCGCGCTGTTCATTCCCCCGCCCCTTCGGTCGCGTAAAGATAACGGGTCTGGTCCGAAGTGCCGTGCGCCGTGGGGGTGTCCGGCACCGTATGGGGAAGGAACCCTCGATCGTGCGACGCAGATCCCTCATCACCGCGACGGCCGGAGCCGTCACGCTCGGCGGCCTCACCTCGCTGCCCGCCGAGGCGGCGGCTCCGGCTGCGGCGCAGAACGGAGGCAGGCCGGTGACCACGTTCGACGTCATCAGCGACATCCAGGGCGACCTCGGCGACCTGGCGGTCGCGCTGCGGGACATCCGGGCGACGAACCCGCACGGTTCGGGGCTCGCGGTGGCCGGGGACATCACGCCCCGCGGGTACGACGCCGAGTACGCCGAGGTCCGGAAGGTCATCGCGCGGGAGCCGCGGCCGCGCGAGATCGCCTGGGCGATCGGCAACCACGAGTTCTACGTGCCGAAGTGGGCGGACCCGCAGACGCTCGCGCAGGCCACCTGGCCGAACGGGACGACGGAGGACTCCCTGTTCCGCTCCTTCTACAGCTTCGCGGAGCGCGGACGGGTCTACGCGGAGACGACCTTCGGCGGGATACCCGTGCTGACCATCGGCACGGAGCGGTACATGCACTACCACGACCCGAAGCTGTGGGACGAGGTGTGGCTGAGCGAGGCGCAGTTCCAGTGGCTGGAGGAGCGGCTGCGGTACTGGGCGGGGCGGCGCAAGCCGGTCATGGTGATCACCCACCACCCGCTGCCGAACACGGTCTCGGGCACCCGCAACAAGCTCTACCTGAGCGACTACCTCCAGGCCGACCGTCTGCTCGGCCTCCTCGGCCGCTATCGGGACGTGTTCCTGTTCAGCGGTCACACGCACTGGGACCTGGGTCTGTCCGACTGGTACGTGCGCCGCGTGGTGCCCGGCACCGCGAACCTGGAGGGCTTCTCGGTGGTCAACACGGGCGCGGTGCAGACCGGTTTCACCGACAACGGCACGGGCGGCGAGAACACGGTGCCCGGCACCTTCAACCAGGGCCTCCAGGTGGAGGTGCACCGGGACCGTGTCGTCATCAAGGCCCGTGACTTCGCGGCCGGCGCCTGGCTGAAGCAGGTGACGGTGCCCCTCGCCACCAGGATCTGAGCGAGGGGCCCCCGGGCTCGGGACGCGGCCGGTCCGTCGGTCAGGCGGCGGTCGCGTCCAGCACCCGCCACTCGCGCCTGCCGAGGTCGGCGGGGGTGCCGTCCAGGACGCGGGCGGTGCGGGTCACCGGGTCGAGCGCGACCGTGGCGAGGCTGCCCCAGCGCTGGCCGAGCGGCTTGTCGAGGTCGGGCAGGCAGGTCACGCCCGGCTCGTCCGGGCCGGTGACGAGGACGGCCGCGAGGTCGTCGCTCGTGCGCACGGTCCGGCCGTCGGCGAGGCGGGCCTTGACGAAGTCGCGGCGCTCGCCCGAGTCCGGCTGGTACAGCCACGACTTCTCGTCGGCGGTGAGCCGCGCCGTGAGGAAGTGGTTGGTGCGGATGAAGGTGTCCTCGTCGGGGCCGACCGTGAACACGCCGGCCGGGCTGAGGTCGAGGAGGGTCGCGTCGTGCTCGTCGAAGAGCGTGAACGAGCCGGACGAGGTGACGGGGGCGGAGCGTACGAGGTCGACGGCCTCGGCGACGCTGCCCGCCTCCTCCAGGACGATCGCGGCGAGGACGTGCATGGGGATGCCGCCGACGCCGTCGCGGACGTGGCCGAGGATGTTGAAGTGCAGGGCGAGGCCCGCGCTGTTGACGCCGATCTTGCCCAGGATGCCGTCCTCGGTGAGGCCCGCGAAGTCGTGCCGGCCGCCGCGCGACTCGACGGTGTGCCACATGGCGTTCAGCTCGACGTGCCAGTCCCAGGTCTGGACGCCGAAGGGGTGCGGGGTGCCGGCCGTGGGCCTGCGGACCAGGGTGGTGCACTCGCCGGGGGTGACGCCGACGCTGCGGGCCAGGATCTCGGTGCGGGCGTTGAGCGCGGCGATCCGCCACAGCTCGGCTCCGCTGCCGGCGGCGATGCCCTCGATCTGGGCGCGGGCGCCCGGCCGGAAGTCGCCGATGACGTCGAGGGCGCGCTCGGCGTCGGCACGGACCTGCTCCAGGGGGACCTCGCCGAGCGCGAACAGCCGGTCGTAGACCTCGATCGCGGCGGGCACCGCGTCGCGCAGCCGCTCGCCGCGGGCGACGCCGCGCTCGTACGGGTCGGCCGCGGCGGCGACGATGTGGCGGCGGTGTGCGGGGCGGGGAATCGGCGTCGCGGTCACGAGGGGCCTTTCACGTTCGGGGGTGGTGCGGGTGAGGGGTCGGGGCGGCCGGAGGCCGTCAGGGACGGCGCTGGACGACGCCGTCGACGACGGTCGCGAGGACCGCGTTGCCGGGCTGGTCCTGGGGCGCGAGGCCGAGCGGGTCGGCGGCGAAGACCGTGAGGTCGGCGCGGAAGCCGGGCGCGACGCGGCCGCTCTCGTCGGCGGTGCCCGCGGTGTACGCGGCGGCGGCGGTCATGCCGAGGTAGGCCTCGCGGGCGGTGACGGCCTGTTCGGGCTGGACCGGCGCCTTGCCGGGTTCCTCCACGGGCCGGCGCAGCTGGCAGTCGGCGAGGGCGACGCGCGGGTCGCCGGGGCCGATGGGCCAGTCGGAGCCGAGCGCGACGACGGCGCCGTGGTCGAGGAGGTCGCGGGTGCGCCAGCCGCGCGCGGCGCGGTCGGGGCCGAGGCGCCGCGACCAGTTGTCGGTGGCGTCGGCGCGGGTGTGCCGGGTGCCGTGCACGGGCTGGAGGCCGGCGACCACACCGAGTTCGGCGAACCGGTCGAGGAGGTCGTCGGGGAGGGACTCGATGTGCTCGATGCGGTGCGGGGCGCGTCCGGCGGGCCCGGCCTCCTCGATGACGTCTAGGGCGAAGCGCACGGCCTGGTCGCCGATGGCGTGGGTGGCGGTGGGGATGCCGCGCTCGGTGAAGAAGTGCACGGCGGCCCGGTAGGCCTCGACGTCGCGCCACAGCGGTTCGCGGTTCTCCCCGTGGATGTCGGGGTGGTCGAACCAGGCGGTGCCGTTGTCGGCGGTGCCGTCGAGCATGAACTTGGCGCCCTCGACGTGCCAGCGGCGGCCTCGGCGGCCCTGGAGACCGGCGATCTCCTCCCAGACCTCGGGCGCCGAGTCGGCGGGGACGAGGGGGGAGCAGCGGATGCGCAGCGGCAGTTCGCCGTGCTGTTCGAGGTGGCGGTAGACGTCCTCGGAGGGGTCGGTGAAGTCGAGGGCGTGCAGGCCGGTGAGTCCGGCGGCCGCGAGCCGCTCCAGTTCGGCGCGGACGTAGCCGGCGGCGGTGGGGACGGGGATCTCGGGGTGGTGGGCGAAGACGAGGTCCATGGCCTGGAGTTCGACGACGTACCCGGTCGGGCGGCCGTCGGGGCCCACCTCGACGCTGGAGGCGTCGGTGAAGGTCTCCGCGCCGGTGAGGCCGCAGACCTCGACGGCGCGCGGGCTGACGACGAGGGCGTGGGCGTCGGCGGTCATGAGGGAGACAGGGGTGCCCGGGAAGCGGTCGGCGAGGAAGTCGCCGCTCGGGTCGCCGTCGAAGGCGTTGACGTTCAGGTCGTAGCCGAGGATCCAGTCGTCGGTCTCCTGGCCGGCGGCGGCCCTGCCGAGGCGGGCGCAGATCTCGTCGAGGCTGTCGGCGCCGCGCAGATCGACGCCGCTGCCGATGGAGATGGAGCCCCAGACGGGGTGGGCGTGCACGTCGACGAGGCCCGGCAGGATGGTGGCGCCGGGGAACACGTGCACGGCGGTGTCCGGCCCGCGCAGCGGTGCGAGGTCCGCGGCCCGGCCGACGGCGACGATCCGGCCGCCCGTGACGGCGACACTGTCGGCCGGGGCGGTGGGTTCGTCGGTCAGGGGCTGGACGTGCTGGGCTTGCACGATGACATCGGCGTGCACGGTGTTCCTTCGGCTCGTCGTACGGGTTCTCGGCGGGGGTGCGCTCAGGCGCGCGGGATGGAGCGCAGGACGCGCGTCGCGGCCCAGTAGACGGCGGCGGCGACGAGCATCCCGGAGGGGATCGCGAGGTCGACTCCGCCGAGCACGGTCGCGACCGGGCCGGTCCAGAAGGTGGTGCTGACCCAAGACGCGGAGGTGAGGCCGCCGACGACGAGGGCGAGGATCCCGGCCCAGTGGACGCCGCCCCGGTACCAGAAGGGGCCGCCGCGCCGTTGTTCGAGCAGGTCGGCGCCCCGGTAGCCGTTGCGGCGCAGGATCAGGTCGGTGACGGCGACGGCCATGGCGGGTCCGGTGACCGCGACGACGAGCTGCAGCATCGTGTTGACGCTGGTCAGGAAGTCGAAGACGAGGATCGCGTAGAGGGTCATGGCGGTGCCGAGGACGCCGATGATGAGCACGGCGGGGATGCGGGCGAGGCGGACGCCGACGGACTGGATGGCGAGGCTCGCGCTGTAGGCGGTCATGCCGTTGTTGGTCATGGTGTTGACGACGACGGCGATGACGAAGACGGGGACGAACCAGCCGGGCAGGATGCTCTCCAGCGCGCCCTCGGGGTCCGTCATGTCGAGGCTGGTGGCGGCGAGCGCGCCCACGGTGGTGAAGACGACGCTCGGCAGGTAGGCGCCGAAGGCGGTCCAGCCGGCGATCGCGACGGGGCTGGAGTCGCGGGGCAGGTAGCGGGCGAGGTCGGGGCTGTTGCTGTACGACAGCGGCGTGGAGGCGATGATCGTGAAGGCGGCGCCCAGGGTCGCGGCGAGCGCGGCGCCCTTGAGGGGCTCGGCCGGTGCGTAGGAGAAGTCGGCCTCGGCGAGGACGTAGCCGGTGACGACGACGAAGACGACGGTGAGCAGGACGCTGAGCGCGGTGTAGAGCCGGACGATCAGCGCGTAGCCGAAGATCGCGATCAGGACCGTGCAGGCCGCGATGGCGATGATGATCGCCGCCTCGACGGCGCTGCTGTGCGGCAGTCCGAGGCGGTCGGCGAGGCCGATGGCGGCGACGGAGGCCGCGGACCAGTTCAGGGCGAGGTAGGCGGCGGCGATCAGCCAGCCGGTGAGCACGAGGACGAACTTGTTGCCCACCACGCCGTACATCGCGCGGGAGATCACCGAGCCGCTGGTGCCGGCGGCGGGGCCGCTCGCGGCGACGATGCCGGTGCAGATCCAGAGCAGGTTCCCGGCGAGGATCACGCCGACGGCCTGCGGGAGGCTCAGGCCCATGAGGATCATCGTGGCGCCGACGACGAAGCTCAGATAGCTCACATTGGGCGCCGCCCAGACGGCGAAGAGCTGGCGCGGCCGGCCGGTGCGCTCGTCGCCGGGCACCAGCTCGATGCCCCGGGTCTCCACCCGGCCGTTCTCCCGCGCCGCGCGCTCGGGCCCGGCCTCTTCGGCGGGCGGCGCGGCGGCGGTGTCGTTCGTCGTCATCGGGTCCTCTCGGGGCCTACGGCACCATCGCCGTTATTGGCCATCTGACCAACACGCTATTGGTCGCACATCCAATAACGTGGATGCCATGACGTCAAGGGTTGGCTCGACAAACGCGGCACAGGCGGGCTCCACGGCTCCGGCCCAGGCCACCGGCGCGACTCCGGGGCAGGCCAGGAAGCCCCCCGGCGAGCGGCGCGCGGAAATCCTGCGGACCGCCGCCCGGATCGGCCTGGAGGAGTCGCTGGAGCGCATCACGCTGCGCCGCGTCGCGGACGAGCTCGGCGTCCGGCCCGGACTGATCGGGCACTACTTCCCGGCCGACGACCTCGTCAGCGAGGCGTTCGCCCACGCGGCCGGCCACGAGCGCGTGTCCCTGCTGCCGCCCGCCGAGCGCACACTGCCGCCCCTGCGGCGCCTGGCCCGCTTCCTCGTCCGCCTCACGGGCGACGACTGCCTGGACCTCGGCCGGCTCTGGCTCAACGCGCGCCATCTCAGCCGGTTCAAGCCGGGCCTGCGGGCGGCGGTGAGCGCGCAGGAGGCCGCGACCCGGGCCGCGCTGACCGAGCTGATCGAGGAGGGGGTGCGGACCGGCGCGTTCACGGCCGAGGACCCCCTGGGCGTCACCGTGCAGATCCTGGTGACCGTCGACGGCCTCGGCTCCTACGCCAACGCCGACCCGGAGCTCGACCATCCGGTCCTCGCCGGCATGGCGCTCGCCACCGCCGAACGCCTGCTCGGTCTCGGCGCCGGGACGCTGCGCGCCGAGGCCCGCAACTGATCACCGCCGACCGGTCGTCCTGTCGGGCGTGGACGAGACGAACACGGGCGCGACCCCGATGACGCGGGTGGAGAGCGGTACGGAACCCCCGCCGGACCCGAACCCGGCCGTACGGCGGCGCGGTTCGCGGTGGACGCGCGGCCGGGTGCTCGCCGGGCTCGCCGCGTTCACGGCCGCGCTGCTGCTCGGCCACCGCCTGGTGCCGAACACGCCGGGGCGGCTGGGCAGTCTGCTGGAGGCGTTCCTTCCGTGGCTGGGCGTCGCCGTGCCGGTGCTCCTCGGCGCCGCCCTCCTGCGCCGGTCGGCGACCGCGTTGCTCGCCCTGCTGCTGCCGGTGGCGGCCTGGGCGTACCAGTTCGGCGGGCTGCTCCTGCCCGGGGACGCGCCGACGCGGGCCGGGCTCGACGTGGTGCAGCACAACGCGAGCGACGAGAACACCGACCCGGCGGCGACGGCCCGCGCGCTCGCTGCCGGGCGGCCCCGACTCATCGCCCTGGAAGAGCTGTTGCCCTCGGCCGTGCCCGCCTACGAGAAGGCGCTGGGCCGCGCGTATCCGTACCACGCGGTGCGCGGCACGGTCGGGCTGTGGTCGCGGTACCCGCTCACCGGGGTGCGGGCCGTCGACATCAGGCCGCGCGGCCTCCCCGACGACTGGCGGCGCGGGCTGCGCGCCGTGGTGCGCACGCCGCACGGGGAGGTCGCGGCGTACGTGGCCCATCTGCCGTCCGTGCGGCTCGGCGCGGGTGGTTTCGGTTCGGGCCGGCGCGACGAGAGCGCACGGCTGCTCGGTGACGCGCTGGAGGCGGAGCGGACCCGCGCGGTGATCCTGCTCGGGGACCTCAACGGCACCGTCGACGACCGCGGTCTGCGCCCGCTGACCTCACGCCTGAACGTGTCCGGGCGCGGCCTCGCCTTCAGCTTCCCCGAGGCCTTCCCGGTGGCGCGGATCGACCAGATCATGGCGCGCGGCGGGACCGTCGGACGGATCCGCACCCTGCCCGCCACCGGCAGCGACCACCTGCCGATCACGGCGCGGATCACCCTGCGCTGACCGCCCGTTGTCAGTGGCGGCCCCTAAAGTCCTCCCCCGTGACAGACATCTCCGCGACCGCGGCCACCGACGCCCAGCTCACCACCACCGCCCGGGCCTACGACCACTGGGCCGAGCCGTACACCGAGCTGGTCCGCACCGAGTTCGACCGGCTCCCCCTGGACCGGGCGATGTTCGCCGCGTTCGCGGACACCGTGCGGGCGGAGCCCGTCGGACCCGTCGTCGAACTGGGCTGCGGACCCGGCCGGCTCACCGCACACCTGCGGGACCTGGGGCTCGACGCCTCGGGGATCGACCTGTCGCCCGTGATGATCGACATCGCCCGGCGCACCTATCCGGACCTGCGCTTCGAGGTCGGCTCGATGCACGCGCTCGACCTGCCCGACGCCTCGCTGGCCGGGGCCGTTTCCTGGTACTCGGTCATCCACGCGCTGCCCGAGGACGTGCCGGGCTACTTCGGCGAGTTCGCGCGGGTGCTCAGGCCCGGCGGCCATCTCCTGGTCGGGTTCTTCGAGTCGGAGGGCGGCCCTGTCACGCCGTTCGACCACAAGGTGACGACGGCGTACCGGTGGCCGGTCGACGAGGTCGCGCGCGTGGCGGCGGAGCGCGGCTTCACGGAGACCGGCCGCATGCTCCGCGAGCCGCGCGAGGGCGAGCGCTTCCGGCGCGGCCATCTGCTGCTGCGCAAGGGGGACTTGGGCTGACGGGAGTGTCTTGTCGGCCCTCCCGGACTCACACGGAGTACGCGGCGGGCCCGCATCGGACTCCGCACCTGTGCCGGACGGCACGACGCGTTGTGACCGGTTCCGGCGCTCGGCCGCGACTCCGGATGCGGCCCGCCCGGATGCCGTACTCCGGAGTCGGCCCCCAGCACGCCCGTCGAGGCCGGCACGCGGAGCGGGGGTTGGGGGGAGGGGGGGGGGTGGGAGTGAGGAGATGAGGGTTAGAGGGAG
>NZ_JBHYTK010000099.1:21053-30158 GCF_042749255.1 Streptomyces sp. NPDC059524
CGGCCGGGCGCCCCCCCCGGCGGCGGCCCCCCCGCGGGGGGGCGCCGGGCGGCCCCCCCCCCCCCCCCCCCCGCGGCCCCCCCCCCCCCCCCCCCCCCCCCCCGGGCGGGGGCGCCCCCGCGCCGGGTCGGAACTCAGGAGTTCCGGGTCAGTCCGCGCAGTTGTGCGCCGCGGAGCGGGCCGCGCCGATCGTCACGTCGATGCCGGTCGCGCTGGTGAGGTGGACGGCGGTCACCTCGATGCCGTCGGCCGTCTTCTTCTGCTCGTTCACGACGAGCCGGGCCAGGCCCAGGTCGATCGTGTGGTCGGGCGTGTCCGGCACGTCGACGACGGCGCCGGCGATCTTCAGGGTGAGCGAGGTGCTGCCGGTCTGCCGCGTGCAGCTGCTCGTCGCGGTGGCGGTCAGGCCGGACACCTCGACGACGGGCAGTCCGGCGATGCCGACGCGCGCCTTGCTCACCGAGGCGGTGGCCGTCGCCGTGCTCGGGCCCGTCTTGGCGTCGACCTTCGCGCAGAGCGCCTCCGCGCTCAGGACGAGCGTGGAGACGGACGCGGTGCAGGGCGGGGCCTTGGTGACGGCGCCCGCGGTGCGGACCTCACCCGTGTCCGGGGTCGGGTCGACCTTGACGGAGAGCAGGGGCAGCGGGACGTTCGCCGACAGGCCGAAGGCCCGGCCGGTGACGTACTGGAGGCTCACCGCGGCCTCGGCCTTCGACGCCTTGTACGCGTCGTCGCCCGCGAACTCGGCGGTGACGGGAACGGTCGCGTCCGCGTTCAGCGGCTGCTGGACGGAGGCGATCGTGCAGGCGGCCCGGCCCTGGTCGTCGGTCTTCGCCGCGCACTTCTGCGCCGCGTCGCCCGCGCCGAGGGTCAGGGCGACCTCGCGCCCGGTCACCGGGGCGCCGCCGTCCTTCTCGGTGAGGGTCGCGGCCAGTTCGGCCGGGGACCCGTTCGAGACCGTCTTCGCCCCCGTGTACGCGAGCTGTGTGTCCTTCTGGACGGGCGGCTGCGGGGCGCCGGCGCCGACGTCCAGCAGGTTGGCATCGATGTTCAGCGACACCCCGCCGTACGACTGCGTCAGATCACCGGAGTACTGCTTGATGCGCTGGTGGTCGGCCCACAGCGCGGCGGGGATCCGCGGCTCGTCGGTGGTGGCGTTGTCGTCCCACTTGGCGAAGTCGATGACGTCGGGGGCGAGGTAGCCGCCGCCCTGCGCCGCGTCGACGAGGTCGGTGATCAGCGAGGACAGGCTGCCGTACGCGCCGGATCGGTAGCCGAGTTCGTGGACGGTCCGGGTCCAGGACTCCAGGAACGCGGTGACGACGGCGCCGTGTTCCCCGTCGTAGTGCTCCATGTTGTAGTAGAGCACCGAGCCGGCGGGCAGTCCGAGGGCGCCGGCCGCCTGGACGGCGTCGCGGGCCGAGGCCGCGCCGTCCGCGACGGGATCGTCGATGACGTCGCAGGTGCCGTTGCAGCTACCCGCGTCCGCCGAGGCCTGCGGGCCGACGTAGATCGGGAAGTACTTCCAGCCCGCGTCGTACTGGGCCCGCATCCAGCCCGCGTCGACGGTGACGCCGCACCCCGCGTTCACACCGCCGATGTAGACGCCGACGGCGCCGTACGGCGAGGCGCCCTTCCAGGCCTGCATCTGGGCGGCGGACGGCGCCGCGCAGCGGTCGAAGCCCTTGCCCTGGAAGGACGTGGAGTCTTCGGGCAGCGCGGCGGCGGCCGCGGTCTTCCCGGCCGTCCCCGTCGTCCCCGTGGACCGGACCGTCCTCGCCTCCGACACCGGCAGGCCGGCGCTGCCCAGGACGCGCTCGACGTCCTTGCGGTCGCCGCTGTAGGTGGCGGTGATCTCGAGGCCGGGCGCCGTGGCCCGGTAGGAGTGGTCGGTGGTGTCGCGGGTGACGCGGGTGGTGGACGCTGCCCCCTCGCGCGTCCGGTCGGCGGGCTGTACGAGCATGGCCTCGGTGCGGCCCAGCGCCTTGGCCGGACAGTCCTGCCGCGCGCCCGGCGTGCCGAGGTACACGGCGTGCCGGTCGAAGCGGACGCAGGTGTCCGGGTGCCGGTCGAGGTCGATGACGTCCCAGGACTCCGGAACGGTGAACGTGCGTCCCTGGTAGGTGACTTGGTCGGTTGCCGGTGCGCCGTCGGCCGGTGCGGCCGCCTGGGCGGCCGTCGCGGTGCCGAGCGTCCCGGCGGTGAGCGCCGCGGTGGCGGCGCAGGCGAGCAGTGCGCTGCGCAGGGTCGTGCGCGCGCTGCGAAGTGGTCTGTGCCGAGTGATGGTTCCCCCTGAACCCGGCGCCGGCCGTGCATGACCGGCGCAACTCCAGCGTTGACCCACGGGACACTGCGGGACCGGCGCGTCACCCGTCAATCGCCGCCCCGGTGCACCCCGGGGGAACCGGACGCCGCGTCAGGGCCCGCGCCAGGTCCGGCCGTCACCCTTACCGGGAGTAGTACGCGCAACGTGTTCGAAATGTGGTGCGGGCGGGGCGAGAAGGGCCGGGTCAGGGCCGCGCCCCCTTGCGCGGCCCACACACGCACGCACACGAGACACACGCCGTCTCCACCGTCACCGGTTGTCCTGATCGCGCCCTCGGGCCCGCCGCCGGGTCAACGCCCTCTATTGTTGCGCGAGTTGAACGTCAGCACGGAACGGGGGACACGTCCGGCATGCCCAGGAGTCACGACGGCGCGAAGCGCGGTGCGGCCCTCGTAGAACCGCTGGAAGCGACGGATCCGCAGCGCGTGGGCCCGTTCCAGCTGCTCGGCCGGCTGGGCGCGGGCGCCATGGGGCGGGTGTATCTCGCGCGGTCCGAGAGCGGCCGTACGGCGGCTGTGAAGGTCGTGCACGAGGAACACACCTCGGACCGCACCTTCCGGGACCGGTTCCGCCGCGAGGTCGGTGCCGCGCGCCGTGTCGGCGGCGGGTACACCGCGCGGGTCCTCGACGCCGACCCCGAGGCGGAGCGCCCCTGGATCGCCACCGGCTACGTGCCCGGCGTACCGCTCGAACAACTGGTCCGGGAGAACGGGCCGTTGCCCGCCGACACCGTCAAGGTGCTCGCGCACGGCCTCCTGCGGGCGCTGCGCACGGTCCACGAGGCCGATGTCGTGCACCGCGACCTCAAGCCGTCGAACGTGATGGTGACCGTCGAGGGCCCCCGCGTCATCGACTTCGGGATCGCCCGCGCGCTGGAGACCTCCGCCGAACCGCGGCTGACCGGCACCGGCATGGTGGTGGGCACGCCCGGTTTCATGGCGCCGGAGCAGGTGCGCGGGGAGAAGGTCGGGCCGAAGGCGGACGTCTTCGCGCTGGGCTGTGTCCTCACCTGGGCGCTCACGGGCCGTCTGCCGCACGGGGAGCCGGCGAGCAACAACCACTCCCTGATGTACACGATCGTCCACGACGCGCCGAAGCTGTCGCTGATCGAGGACGAGGACCTGCGGGCGTTCGTCGGACGCTGTCTCGTCAAGGACGCCGGCGAACGGCCCGACGTCGAGACACTGCTGGCCGGCCTGCCGTGGCCGGAGGACGGCGCACGCGACAGCGAGTGGCTGCCGCCGGCGGTGGTGGTGCGGCTGGCGCGGCAGACGGCGCTGCTGCTCGAGATCGAGGCACCGGAGGACGTGCCGCCCGCGCCGGACGCGGATGAACCCGCCTCCGGCGACGCGTCCGCGCCCCGCGCGCCTTCGCCCGCACCCGCGACCACGACGGCCTCGGGCCACAACAAGACCGCCTGGATCGTGCTCGCCGCGGTCCTCGCCGTCCTGATGACCAGCGGCACGGTGTACTACTTCGTCAGCCAGCGCCCCGACAGCTCGGACCTGGCCGAAGGGCCGACCGGCACGGCCTCGCCGTCGGTCACGGCGTCGGCGGGCACCGCGTCACCGTCGGCGAGCGGCACGAAGGACGCCGGAAAGAAGGAGAAGGACGAGCCGAAGGGAGCGCGGAGCGACGCCCCCGAGGGCGGCGGGGCCGGACCCACGGCACGTCCGGCGGAGGCCGCCGACGGCGACGGGGCGGACGCTCCGGCGGGCGGCTCGAAGGACGGGGGCAGCTCGGGCGCGGCCGGCGACAGCGGGTCCTCCGCCACGAACGCCGTGCCCTCGTACTTCGTCGGCACCTGGAAGGCGAACCTGCCCACCTACGGCGGCTGGCCGCCGGACAGCATCGTGATCCGCAAGGCCGCGACGGGCGAGCAGGCGGTCACCTTCACGACGGCCAACGGCTACCCCAACTGCACCTACGTGGCGCGGCTCGTCTCCGTGCAGAACGGCGGGAAGCGGCTCGTCCTCGGCGAGGGGAACCCGGACGAGTCCCGCTCCGGGACGGGCTGCCAGACGATCGCCGCCTCGTACGTGGACGCCGACGCGCCGTCCAGCATCGACTACTTCCAGAACCAGACCCAGACCGCGCCGGGCAACGCCGGGAAATACACCCGCTCCTGACCTCACGCACCCGCCCCGCGCAGCGCGTCCAGCATCCGCCGCTGGTGCCGGTGCCCGATCGTCTCGTACCCCACCACCGTGACGAACGGCGCCAGCATCACGACGAGCAGGCACACCGCCACCGGGACCTCGGCGGCCGCGAGCAGGACGGCGAGGGCCAGCATCGCCAGCGTGCAGGCGATCAGCAGGAGGTGGAAGCGGTCGGCGGCGGACAGCAGCAGGGTGTGCAGCAGATAGACCGTCAGGAGGTAGAGACCGACGGGCAGGGCGAGCGCGAGGACGACGGCGACGTGGCCGATCTTCGCGTGGTGCTCCAGGGAGAGGCCCGCGACGTGGAGTCCGGCCCCGGCGCCCGCGATCCCGGCGAACAGCGGGATGTGCCCGTACCCGAAGAGGTAGCCGCGCTGTCGCCGGTGCACCAGGATGTCGCCGAACGGGGTGGAGAAGTACACCCACCACATGCCGAAGGTGAGGCCGACGCCCGCGACGACGACGGCGACCGCGTTCCACGTCCACTCCGTGCCGTCCGCGCCGCCGAGCAGGTCGCCCGAGGAGGCGACGGTTCCGACGACGCCCTCGCCGAGGGTGATGATGGCGAACAGGCTGTACCGCTCGGCCACATGGTGCGGATGCCAGGGCGTGCCGCCGGCCCGGCCCTGTGCGAGGACGGGGAGCACGAGTTCCATGGCGCCGAGCAGGACGAAGCACGGGAACACGACGGCCAGCGACAGATGCGAGAAGGCGAGCGCGACCCATCCGAGCTGGATGACGACGATCCAGCGGATGTTGGCCATGCCGACCCTGCGGTACTCGGGCGACTCCTTGGCGGCGCGCCACCACTGGAGCACCATGCCGACGCGCATGACGACGTAGCCGAGCACGATGACCCGCAGTTCGAGGTGGTCGCCCTCCTCGACGGAGTGGAACATCGCGGGGATGCCGAGCGAGAACACCACGACGCCGATCATCGTGATCATGGTGAGGACGCGGTAGAGCCAGTCGTCGGTGCCGAACGCGGAGGCGAACCAGCTGTAGCTGATCCAGGCGACGCTGATGGCGAACATGGCGAGGACGAACGCGGTGACGGCCTGCCCGGCGTGCCCCTCGGCGACCATCTCGGCGAAGCGGGAGGCCGCGGTGCCGACCGCCACCACGAAGGTCAGGTCGAACAGCAGCTCAAGTGGGGTGGAGACGCGCTCGCGCTCCCCCGGGTCCCGGCCGGTCATCGGCACCCGGCTGTGCGCGAGTCTGCCCCGCCCGGGCTCACGGTGATCGAAGTCGCTCATGGGCACGATGATGCCGCACCCGCGGATCTCCTCAACCCGGTGTCGCGCGCGCCGCGCGGGCGCCATACTCGCCCCGGCAGAGTTGACATGTGCTCAACTTTTTCGTCTGCGCGCGTTCATCCCACCGTCTCCTCCCACCCCCCAGGAGTTCCCATGGCGCCTGCCGCGCTCCCCCGCTTCACCCGCGTCGCCGTCACGGCCGCCCTCGCGCTGGCCGGTCTCGCGACCACCGTGCCCGCGGCGCACGCGGAGTCGGCGACCCCGAGTCTGCGGGTCCTGACGTACAACACGTTCCTGATGAGCCGGAACCTGTACCCGAACTGGGGCCAGGAGCACCGGGCCGCGGAGATCCCGAAGGCCGACTTCTTCCGCGGCCAGGACGTCGTCGTGCTCCAGGAGGCCTTCGACAACAGCACGTCGGACGCGCTCAAGCAGGCGGCGTCGGCGCAGTACCCGTACCAGACGCCGGTGGTCGGGCGCAGCACGAGCGGCTGGGACGCGACCGGCGGCTCGTACTCGTCGACGACGCCGGAGGACGGCGGGGTGACGCTGCTCAGCAAGTGGCCGATCCTGCGCAAGGAGCAGTACATATACAAGGACGCGTGCGGCTCCGACTGGTGGTCGAACAAGGGGTTCGTGTACGCGGTCCTGAACGTGAACGGCGCCAGGGTGCACGTCGTCGGCACGCACACCCAGTCGACGGACTCCGGCTGCGGCGCCGGGGAGGCGCGGGCGGACCGGGCCGCGCAGTTCCGGGCGATCGACTCCTTCCTCGCCGCGAAGAACATCCCGGCGACGGAGCAGGTGCTGGTGGCCGGTGATTTGAACGTGGACAGCCGCAGCGCCGAGTACGCGTCGATGCTCGACAACGCGAACCTGGTGCCGGCGGACGCGCGCGCCGGGCATCCGTACTCCTTCGACACCCAGGAGAACTCGATCGCGCGCTACCGGTACCCGGACGACCCGCGCGAGGACCTCGACTACGTGCTCTTCCGCGAGGGGCACGCGCGGCCAGCCGGGTGGACCAACACGGTGGTGCAGGCGCCGACCGCGCCGTGGACCGTGTCGAGCTGGGGCACGAGCTACACGTACACCGACCTGTCCGACCACTACCCGCTGGTGGCCTCGGCGGGCTGACCTGCCCGTACGGTGGCGCGCGGGCCGGGGCGGGCCACGTAGGCTCGTCCCGTGCCCGCCCCGTTCCCCGCCCTGCGCCGTGTCGCCGTCCTCGTGCTCGAAGGAGCCAAGCCGCTCGACGTCGGCATCCCCGCCCAGGTGTTCACGACCCGCGCGAGCATGCCGTACGAGGTCCGGGTGTGCGGGGCGGCGCCCGGCCTGGTGACCGGCGGCGACGGGCTCGCGTACTCGGTGGCGCACGGTCTGGAGGCGCTGGGCTGGGCGGATCTGGTGTTCATCCCGGGCTACCGCTTCCCGGACCGGGAGGATCCGCCGCAGGCCGTGCTCGACGCGCTGACCGCCGCGCACGAGCGGGGCGCGCGGCTCGCGGCGATCTCCACGGGCGCGTTCGCGCTGGCGGCCACGGGCCTGCTGGACGGCCGGCGGGCGACGACGCACTGGCACTACACGCGGGCGCTCGCCGCGCGGCATCCGCAGATCCGGGTCGACGAGAACGTGCTGTTCGTCGACGAGGGCAGTGTGCTGACGTCGGCGGGCGCCGCGTCCGGCATCGACCTGTGTCTGCACATCCTGCGCGGCGAGCTGGGCGTGGCGGCGTCGAACCACGCGGCGCGGCGTCTGGTCGCGGCGCCGTACCGCAGCGGCGGTCAGGCGCAGTACGTGCCGCGGAGCGTGCCGGAGCCGCTCGGCGAGCGGTTCGCGGAGACCCGCGAGTGGGCGCTGCACCGGCTGGGCGATCCGCTCACCCTCGAAGTGCTGGCGCAGCACGCGGCGGTGTCGCCGCGCACCTTCTCGCGGCGGTTCGTCGCGGAGACCGGGTACACGCCGATGCAGTGGGTGATGCGGGCCCGGGTCGACCTGGCGCGCGAGCTGCTGGAGCGCTCGGAGCGGGGCGTCGAGCAGATCGCCGCCGACGTCGGGCTCGGGACCGGCGCGAATCTGCGGCTGCACTTCCAGCGGATCCTCGGGACGACGCCGAGCGAGTACCGGCGGACGTTCGCCCGCGGCGAGTAGCGGGCACGTCGCGGGGGCGTTTCGCGCGTGTGTCGCGATCCTTGCGGTTCGTGGCGATCATCGCCCTGTTCGCCGCGGGCGCCGGGCGCGAGTCTTGGGGCGGACGAAAGGACTTCCTCACATGACCCGCATCGCCATCAACGGATTCGGCCGCATCGGACGCAACGTGCTGCGTGCCCTCCTGGAGCGCGACACCGACCTCGAGGTCGTCGCCGTCAACGACCTGACGGAGCCCAAGGCGCTCGCGCAGCTCCTCGCGTTCGACACCACGGCCGGCCGGCTCGGCCGCCCGGTGAGCGTCGACGGCGACACCCTGGTCGTCGACGGGCACCGCATCAAGGTGCTCGCCGAGCGCGAGCCGGTCAAGCTGCCCTGGCGCGAGCTCGACGTCGACCTGGTCCTGGAGGCGACCGGCCGCTTCACCTCGGCCGAGGCCGCGCGGGACCACCTGACCGCGGGTGCCCGCAAGGTGCTGGTCGGCGCCCCGTCCGCGGGTGCGGACGTGACCCTCGCGTACGGCGTCAACACCGACGCGTACGACGCGGCGGCGCACACGATCGTCTCGAACGCGTCCTGCACCACGAACGCCCTGGCCCCGCTCGCGTCGGTCCTCGACAAGCTGGCCGGCATCGAGCACGGCTTCATGACGACGGTGCACGCCTACACGCAGGAGCAGAACCTGCAGGACGGGCCGCACCGCGACCCGCGCCGGGCCCGCGCGGCCGGTGTGAACATCGTGCCGACGAGCACGGGCGCCGCGAAGGCGATCGGTCTGGTGCTGCCGCAGCTCGACGGCAAGCTGTCCGGCGACTCGATCCGCGTGCCGGTGCCGGTGGGCTCGATCGTCGAGCTGAACGCGACGGTGTCGCGCGAGGTGACCCGCGACGAGGTGCTGGCCGCCTACCGCGAGGCCGCGCAGGGTTCGCTGGCCGGGGTCCTGGAGTACTCCGAGGACCCGCTGGTCTCCGCCGACATCGTGGGCAACCCGGCGTCCTCGATCTTCGACTCCGAGCTGACCCGCGTGGACGGCAAGCACGTCAAGGTCGTCGCCTGGTACGACAACGAGTGGGGCTTCTCGAACCGCGTGGTCGACTCGCTCACGCTGCTCGCCCAGGGCTGAGCCCCGGATCCACCGCACCGGGGGGGCGCCGCGGCCCCGCCCCCCCCCGGGCCCGCGGCCGCGCGCGGGGGGGGAGGCCGCCGCCGCCCGCGG